>JAJRTI010000271.1 GCA_024278415.1 Planctomycetota bacterium
CCGCCGGGTGCACTCCGTTTGCCGATCCCGTCGGCCGGCGCCTCGCGTGTCATCGGCCGCGGCCGCCAGAATGGTTCGCTTCCGCCCATTCGTTGTCTATCTGAATTCGTTGGAAGCTATGGCAGACGGCTGAAGTGTTACATGGAATGATGGAAGGCTGGAAGGCGCGCACGCGGCAGCATTCCAACATTCCATTATTCCCCTCTTCCAGCCAGGCCCTGCAAGCACGCTCAGTCCCTACGCGCAATTGCGGAATGCGGCACTAATCCGTTGTGTCCGCCGCGCTCTGTCGCGGCGGACACCCTGTGCTGCCCGGTCACCGACACGAACGAGTGCGAGACCAAGAGGCCCGCACCGGATCGCCTGTTTCGAGAGTTCGGACAAGAAGGGATCCCTTTATGAAAACGATGTCGAGACGGAAGCTATTGGGAGGGGCAGCCACGGCCGTTGCGGCGGCGGCTTCAGGCTGCGCGGGCAAAGGCTCGGCCAAGGAACCGGCCGTTCGTTGGGGCATGGTCATCGACTTGCAGAAATGCGTGGGTTGCAAGGCCTGCACCGTGGCCTGCAAGGCCGAGAACCATACGCCCCCGGGCGTGGCCTACAACATTGTCATGGAAGAAGAAGTGGGAACCTACCCCGACGTGCGCCGGCGGTTCCTCTCCCGGCCGTGCATGCAGTGCCGGAAGTCCTCTTGCACCAAGGTCTGCCCCACCAAGGCCTCGTATCACAGGCCCGACGGCATCGTTGCGGTGAACTACGACAAGTGCATTGGTTGCCGGTATTGCATTGCGGCCTGCCCCTACGGCGCTCGGTCGTTTGATTACGGCGAGAACTATCATAAGTCTCCCACGCCGTACGAAGAAAAGCCTTCGCCAGAGTACGGCGAGAACCGGCCGCGCCGGCCCAGCCGGTCGCCGGAAGGCAACGTCCGGAAGTGCACCTTTTGCATCCACCGCGTGAAGAAGGGCCTGAGCCCTGCTTGTGCTGCGACGTGCATCGGCCGGGCTATTCATTTCGGCAACCTGAACAACCCCGACGAGCGCTGCTGGGTCCATGGCGAGAAGCTCCAGTACCTTCTCGCGACGCGGGCGTTCATGCGCCTGAAGGAAGAGGTCGGCAACGAACCGTCGGTCTACTATCTCACGTAAGCAAGGAGCGGAACAGTGGAAAACAAGTCGGCCTCAACGAACATTGGCCTCCGGCTGGTCGCCTATCTCGCCCTGCTGATAGCGACGGCATTCGGCCTACGGGCCATCATGAAAACGCTCATGGAAGGACACATCCATGAGAGCACCACCCAACTGATCCCCTGGGGGCTTTGGGTGTGCATGTACATCTTCTTCCTCGGACTGTCCGCCGGATCCTTCCTGCTCTCGACCCTGATTTATGTGTTCGGTGTCAAGCGTCTAGAGGGTGCCGGGCCGATGGCGCTGCTTCAGGCGCTGGGATGCCTGGCGCTGGGGGGAATGCTGATACTGCTCGATCTGGGGCACCCGGGGCGCATGTATCTCGTGCTCGCGTCCTTCAATCCCACCTCCGTCATGGCCTGGATGGGAATCTTCTATAACCTGTATATCCTGGTGGTGCTGTTCGAACTCTACTTTGCCCTTCGCCCTCACTTCGCGCAGCGGATCCTTGCCGGCGAAGGGCCGGTTGGGCTTTATCGCCTGCTGGCGTTGGGGAACCTGAGCCTTGAGCCCGGAGCGATGGCGCGGGATGCCAAGTGGCTGAAGCTCTTGGGGATCATGGGCATCCCGGTCGCCATTGTCGTGCACGGAGGTGTGGGTGCGATCTTCGCGGTCGCCAAGGCGCGTCCCTACTGGTTTGGCGGGCTGTTCCCCATCGTGTTCTTGGTTTCCGCCCTTGCATCCGGCGGCGCCTTGCTGACGTTCCTGATGGCGACCTACTCCCGATTGCCCAGCGCAGAAAAGTTCGACCTCGTGCAGTCGTTAGCGCATTTGGCGATCGGGCTCCTGGTCTTCGATCTGTTGCTCCTGACGTCGGAAATCCTCACGGAGTTCTACGGAGGCATCCCCACTGATGTCACGGCGTGGAGGCTGACGCTCTTCGGCCCATACTGGTGGGTCTTCTGGTTCGTCCAGATCGGGGTCGGGGCCGTGGTTCCCATCGCGCTCGTCGCGCTGCCCGGGACTCGAGGTCGAACCGGCGCGTTGGGGTTTGCCGGGCTGCTGGTGGTGTTGGGGATGGTGGGGGCGCGGCTGAGCATCGTCATCCCAGCCCAGATCCCGCCGGTCCTCCCCCATCTGGTTGGAGCTTACAACCACCCGCGGTTCGCATCGGGCTACTTCCCCAGCGCCAACGAGTGGCTCGTGGTCGTGGGAGTCGCGGCCCTGGGAGTCTGGGCATTCCTGATCTCCATCAAGCTAATCCCCTTGGAAGCGGCCGCGCCTAAGCCGGCCGCGGAAGGAGGCGCCTCGTCATGACCCTACGGACCGAACCGAAAGCCGACAGCACGGAAGCGCCGCAGGACAGCCGGCGCGGTTTCCTCCAGTCCGCCGCCTTCCTCGGAGGGTGCGGCGCCCTGATGGGGGGAGTGTCCAGCGTGTTCGCTCGTCTGGCCCAAGCCCAACACTTGGCGGACGTGGACGCGGGTACACACGAGTATCACCAGAACGACCCCGAAAACATCATCTATTCGGTGTGCCTCCAATGCCACACCGCTTGCCCCATCAAGTGCAAGGTCATCGATGGTGTGCTCGTGAAAATCGATGGCAATCCCTACGCCGTGCAGTCGAACATGCCCAACGTGCCGTACGCGCGCACGCTCCAGGACGGCGCCAAGGTCGAGGGCAAGATCTGCCCCAAGGGACAGGGCGGCATCGAGACGCTCTACGACCCGCACCGCGTCATTCAAGTGCTCAAGCGCAAGCCCGGCACGCCGCGGGGCGGCGACCAGTGGGTCACCATCGACTTCAACAAGGCCGTCGAGGAGATCGTGGAAGGCGGCGACCTCTTTGGCGAGGGCCCGGTGCATGGCCTGAAGGACATCTGTGTCTTGCGGGATCGCGCCGTGGCCCAAGCTTTGGCTGGCGATGCCAAGAAGGTCGCGTCCAAGGAGATGACGCTCGCCGAGTTCAAGCAGAAGCACGCCAAGCATCTGGACGCGTTGATCGATCCCGACCACCCCGACCTGGGCCCCAAGAACAACCAGTTCGTGTTCCTCGCCGGCCGCATCGAGCACGGCCGCAAGGAACTCATGAAATGGTTCACCAACGATAGCTTCGGCTCGAAGAACGCGTTCGAGCACACCACCATCTGCGAGCAGAGCCATCACATCGCGTTCAACGAGACGACGCGCAAGTGGGACAAGGGCAAATGGGGCAAGGGCAAGCACCACATGAAGCCGGACTTCTCGGCCTCCCGGTTCGTCATCTTCTTTGGCACCGGCTTCGCCGAGGCGAACTTCGGCCCGCCCCTGCTGTCGGGCCTCGTCTCCAACGGCCGCGCGGACCGGCGGCTCAAGATCGCAGTGGTCGATCCGCGGCTGTCGAAGTCCGCGGCCAAAGCGGACTGGTGGATCCCCATCAAGCCAGGCGGCGATGCCGCGTTCGCGCTGGGCATGGCGCGCTGGATCATCGCGAACGAGCGTTTCGACCGCCGCTTCCTGGAAAACGCGAACGCCGCGGCCGCCGCGGCCGATGGCGAGACGTCGTGGACGACGGCCGCATATCTCGTGAAGATCGAAGACGGCCGGCCCGCCAGATACCTGCGTGCGGACGAAGCGGGCATTGGCCCCGAGGACCAGTTCGTCGTCTCAAAGGGCGGGACGCTTCTCGCCGTAGCCCCCAACGATAAGAAGAAGGCCGTCGAGGGCGACATCGAGGCCTCCTGGGCGAAAGACGGCCTCCTGGCCAAGACGGCCTTCAGCCTGCTCAAAGCGCGCGTGAACGAGAGGACAGTCGCCGAATACGCCAGCATCTGTGGAGTCGGCGAGAAGACCCTCGTGAAGATGGCTCGCGAGTTCACCGCCTACGGCAAACAGGCCATGGCCGAACTCTACCGCGGCCCCGTGCAGCACACGAATGGTTACTACAACGGCCAGGCCATCATCATGCTGAACGTGCTGATCGGCAACTCCGACTGGAAGGGCGGCATGGCCGTGGGCGGCGGACACTGGCACGAGTCCGGCGGCAAGCCGGGCAACGTGTACACCTTCAAGAAACTCCACCCCGACAAGTTCCCCGCGTTCGGAGTCAAGAGCAACCGCGAGGGAGCCCGTTACGAAGACAGCACGCTGTTCGCGGACGGCTACCCCGCCAAGCGCCCCTGGTATCCCTACACCGGGAATCTGTACCAAGAGGTGATACCCTCGGCCAACGATGGCTACCCGTACCCCATCAAGGCGCTGTTCCTGCACAAGGGCACGCCCGCGCTCTCCTGCCCGGCCGGCCATAAGCTGATCGCCATCATCCGCGACCCCAAGAAGATCCCGCTCCTCATTGCGAGCGACATCGTGGTCGGCGAGACCAGCATGTACGCGGACTACATCTTCCCCGACACGGCCGTGTGGGAGCGCTGGGGCACTCCGCACACCACCCCGGCAGTGCTCGTGCCCGCGAGCAAAGTGCGCCAGCCCGCAGTCGCGCCCATGACCGGGGCCGTCAAGGTCGACGGCGTGGAGATGCCCATGAACATGGAGGCGTTCCTGATCGCCACGGCCAAGAAGCTCGGCCTGCCCGGGTTTGGCAAGGATGCGTTCGGCAAGGGCAAGCACTTCGACCATCAAGACCACTGGTTCCTCAAACTCGTGGCGAACATCGCGATGGGCGATAAGCCCGGCGATGCCGTGCCGGAGGCGGATGAAAAGGAGACGGCCGTGTTCCGCGAGGCTCGCACGCATCTGCCCAAGTTTGTGTTCGACGAGGAGCGACAGAAGAATGCCGCCGGCGCAGAATACTGGCCCCGCGTGGTGTACGTGCTCAATCGCGGCGGGCGCTTCGAAAACTCGGACAAGATGCACAGAGGCGACAAGCAGACCCACACCTTCAAAGGCATGTTCCAGATCTTCGTCGAGGAGGTTGCGGAAGGCAAGAACTCCCTCTCGGGCAAGCACTTCGACGGGCTGCCGAATGTCAGCCCCCCCACTTTTGCTGATGGCAAACCGATCGACCCAGACAACGCCTACCCGTTCCAACTCATCACGTTCAAGGAAATCTTCGGCGGCCATTCCCGCACCATGCCTCCCGACATTTGGGAGCGAGAACTGTTCCCCGTGAACGCCGCGGTCATGAACCGGCGGGACGCGGACAAGCTCGGCCTGCGCACTGGCGATCGGGTCCGGCTCTCGTCTCCGGCCAATCCTGAGGGCGAGTTCAGCCTCGGAAACGGAGAGGTCAAACGCCTGGAGACGACGGTGATGGCCATCGAGGGCATGCGCCCCGGTGTGGTCGGTATCTCCTGGCACTTCGGGCATTGGGCCTACGGCTCCCGGGACGTCACGGTTGATGGCAAGGTCGTCAAAGGCGACCCG
>JAJRTI010000272.1 GCA_024278415.1 Planctomycetota bacterium
CCAGGGTTGCGAGCTTCGCTCGCGAACCCTGGGCTGATATCCGGAATCCCGTTGGGATTCAGATACCCCAACACGCGGCGTTGCACGGAAGCTTTGACAGTATTCCGGTACCTGGCTGTTGTACTTGGCTGAAGTGTTACGAATTGAGTTCGATGACTCGCCAATGCTTGTGGGGCCGGCACATTCCAACCATGGAGATGCTTCGAGAGGAAACCCATGCCTGGGCCACGTCCAGCAACGACAAGCAAGGAGGAGTTGACTGGCAATTCACCATCGAAAACGCCCGACACAAACTGAAGACCCCTTACCCTAAATGCAAAGCTTGACAGAGCACTAGGATGTCCGGCAAGTGTGGCAATATCCCCTTGATGTTTCTCGCGACCTGAACGCCATCAACATCGCGCGCTCCGCGGATTACGCTCTCTACTGAGCGTAACGCCTGAGTGCCCGGGCGTCGTCTTCAGTCAGGCTGGCCCGTCACGGCATGCCGTGCTTGGGTCCCCTACCTCTCGTAGGCCTGCCCGTCACCACCCGCGCATCGCCCCACGCCGCGCTCCCAAGCAGCCAACGCGCGCCGCTGCCGCGGACCTCGAGGCCAAGCTGCGTCGCGCCTTCCAGTTCGATATCTATGCGCAGCGGCTTCGAACGCCAGTTCACCCACTGCGACATGTACAGACGGCGCTTGCCGTCCCACACCACAAACTGGAGGCGCTCCGACTTCCGCCGCGCCGGGCTCAGCACCTTCTCGCCCTCCATGTCCACGCCGACCACCGCCTGGAACCGCTCATAGCCCGGGGGCAGTTCGAAGTCCACCCTCGAAGGCGCGCGCACGCCCAGACCCTTTCTGAACGCGCGTGCGCCCAAGTGCAGCGGATTGCCCCGGAAGCTCATGTCGAAATTCACCGGGCCCTTGTGCTGGTTGATGCGCGCCGGCAGCAAGTCGCTCACGTAGAGGCTCCGGCCCGTCGCGTCGCCAACTCTTGGGGCTGGCACGCGGCGGGCGAGGGCTTTGGACCGAAGCGACGCATCGCCCTCGAAGTGCTGCTCCTCGCTGAAGCGCCACGATTCGTCGAAGAAGCCCACGCACAGGAACGTGTCCGGCCGGTGCGTGTGGTCGTCGAACACCGCATAGTCGAACCATGACCGGTTGTCGTGCACGCCCCAGTCGAACCAGTTCCCGAAGCGCGTGTTGATCTGGTACATGCCGCGCCAGGTGGTCGCCGCGAACACCGCGACGTAGCGCTCTTGGTTGAGCGGGTTCGGGTAGCAGAACTTCACGCCGGCGTTGGGGCCGCGGTACGTCTTCCCGCCGATCACGAAGCCGTCAGGCCGGAACTCCACAGGAAGCTGAGCGGCAATGCGTTTCGTGACCACGTTCGCTTCCGGTCCTCCATAGAGCACCAGGCTGTAGCGCGACACATCGTCCTCCGTCACGTCCGCATCGTCCTTGACGCGGCACGGCTTCGTGTACAGGCGCTTCCAGTCGGCCACGAAGCGACCCGCCTCCTCGCGCACAATCCGGCGCTCGGTCTCTGTGCCCGCAGTCGTGCCCACCACGACGAGGAACGGCGTCATGAATACATCCTGGATCGGGCCCTCCAGCCCGACGGCTTTGCGCAGGCTGGTCTCGCCCGGCCGGGGAGGTCCATCTTCACCGGCCTCCACCGCGAATGTCCTGAAGCCCGACTGCGTGTCGATCTGTCGTGCAGGAAGCCCGTTCACTGTCACTGTGGTCAACGCGCCAAAGGCCGCCGGCAGCCGCGACCCATCGACGCTGAATCGAGCGACGTTGTCCGCGGCCACGCGCAGGCTTTGGCTGTCCACGAACTCGGCCTCAAGGCGAGCAAACCCAATCCGCGACTGGAGCGCCTCGATCCGCAGCCAGTCCGATTGGCCATAGCGCAGGTTGCTCGTCTTGATCACCACGCGTCGCGGCGCCCTCCTTCTTCGCTGCTTCAGCAGCCACTCGCGCTGCTCCTTGCGCACGCGGCCGGGGAATCCGCCGTGTCCTACGCCGGCAAGCTCCTTGTACGTCACGTCGTAGCCCAGCGCGTTCAGCTTCTCGACCATGCTGCGCGTGTGCCCGACCGGGCACGTGTTGTCCTTGTCGCCGTGGATCGCGTACACCGCCGTGTTCATCAGGTTGCAGGCATACGACGCGGGGTCGCAAGCATCCTCCACGAACGCGCAGAGCTTGTCGAACCGCGGAGTCCAGTCGTGTCGCCACCACCACTCCTTCTGCCACACGTGGTGGTCCGCGTTGCCGGCGTTTGGAGCAATCGCGGCGAACACGTCTGGATGCCTCACCGCCAAGTTCCACGAACCCGTGCCGCCCATGCTGTGGCCCATCGCGTAAATGCGTGTGTCGTCGATCACGTAGTCCCGTTTCACTTCCGCGATCACTTGCATGACATCGGGCTCGCCCACCTCCATGTAGTCCATCGCGCCCCGGCCATGGGGGCTCACCACAATGGCGTCGCCAACCGCCGGCGCGGGGTGGCCTTGGAATGGCCGGTACCAACCGTGGCCGTGCAGGTGCACCACCAGCGCCGCGGGCGTGCGGCCGTCGTACGTGGGCGGCACACGAACCGAGTACGGCTGCGCTTGGCCGTCGATCTCCGAGACGTAAGACTTGAGTATGACTCCCTTGCGGCCGGCGAACGGGTTCACGCCCCGGGCCAGGGCTGTCAAGTCGCGGCCGATCGACCGTTGCAGGCGCCTCACGCTCCGCGCGTCCCGCGGCAGCGGCGTCTTCCCTCCGCGCCGCAACAAGTAGTCGCCGTAGTCGAGTTGCGTGCCCAGCCAGCCCATCTCGCGTCCGAATGCAGCAGCCAACTCGCGTTGCATGTGCGCGTGCCGCGCGCGGAGCCGCGCCTGTGTCCGGCGCAGGGCGGCCCCTTGGATCTTGGCCTCCTGCACGGGCCGTGCGTAGTACGCGACGCAATCTGCGGCCTGCCGGCCAAGCTCCTCGCTCCACTCGGCCGCCACCAGGCTGATCGCGAACACGTGCATGCGTGTGTTGTAAGGAAGATTAAAACTCTCCAGCACGCGTGCGGCGTCCGTCGGCAGCCGCACCGCGAAGATATGGCAGGCGATGTCCTCCTTCTTCATGGACCTGCCCTGCTCTTCCCACGAGTATCGAAATGGGCTACGCACGGCAACAATGGCGTCGGGCCCTGGCTGCGCGCACCAGTCGGGGAACTTGAGCGGCAGCTCGACGCGGCCGTCGTCGTAGTTCAGGCGCAGTGTCCCCTCGTGGTCGCCGTTCTCCGCCGCGCCCAACACCCACAGCGACTCGTAGCGGCTGGGCTGGACCTCGATCTTCTGGCCCGCGCACACGACGTTGTTGAACTCCTTGTCCCGCTTCTTCGGAAAGAGGAATCGCACGCCGGGGTGCGCGGTGAGCGTGAACGCCTGGCCTCCGGCCGGCAAGTGCTCCGCCGGGTACGTCGAGCCTGGGATGTTCGCCGGGTGGTCGGGGCAATCGAAGTTGCCATCGGCCGGCTTGGCCTTGCCGCTGATGCCGTCGTTGTCGAACAGCGCCTCCAGGTTGATCGGCACGACCCGCGCCCGTTCCCACGGGCTCTTGGCTTTCGGCAGGGGCAATGTGGCACAGCCAAGCACCAACGCGGTCATGCACCAAGCGAATCGTCTCATGGGGTCCTCTTTGCGCCTTGGCGCCTTGGCGTGAGTTCTACAATCCGATGCCCCGCGGCCTTCCGCACAACCCAATCCGCGCGCGGCTGGGTCGCCTCGATGACGCGATAGTTTGGCACGTCCACCCGCTGATAGTGCTGCTCCGCGTCCCGGGGATCGCGGCCGCCGCGGCAATGCCGCGCGAGGAGGCCGGGCTTGCAGTCCTCGAGCGACATGTCGATGTAAATCCTCAAATCAAACAGGTCAGCCATGCCTTTCCAATCGCCTTCATCCAGCAGCAAGTAGTTGCCCTCGACAATCACCAGCCGGCACCCGCCCGGCACGGCCACCGCGTCCGCGACCGGCTCGTGCAACCCGCGGTCGTACGCCGGCGCGCGCACGGTCTTGCCGAAGCCGCGCCGAATCTCATCGAACTTCGCTTGGGCCGCGGCCGCGTCGAACGTGAACTCCGCGCCCTTGTACAGCTTCAAGGGCACAGTCTCGCCTGCAATCTCAATGCAGCGGCTCGACAACACGTCGTTGGGATAGTGGAACCCGTCGAGCCCCAGGCCCACCGGCCGCACGCATCCCTCCAAGTCTAATGCAGCCACTGCGCGGGCCAATAGCGTCGCGAGAACGGACTTGCCGCTCCCCGGCGGCCCGGCGATCGCGACCAGCGCGCGGGTGCGGTCTAGTGCGAGATCGCGCAGCGCCACCGCGAGCGGCGCATACGCGCGCTCGACCTCGCCGGCGCGGATGGCTACCGGCACGCGCTGGCCCGTCACGTGCAATGCATCGGCCGCGAGGGCCGCGGCGATTGCCTTGAGCGTGGCCGGGCCAGGGGAGGGTAGCAGCATGGATTCCGACGTCGCTCTCAATGGTCGTTGTCGCCAAGGTAATGCGGAAACAGATCGTGCCCCGGCCATGCCTTCACAGCGTTCGCCGCTCGGTGCATGAGGGGATCGATCACCGCCGGCGGCATGGGGCATGAGAGGCCCCCAAGCCACCATCCTCGTAATCGCAATCGTAGTCTCGTCAGATTGGTGAAGCCGATCGAGATTACGATTGCGGGCGAACCCCTGCGGGCACAACTCGCGCCCCACCTTCAAGATCGACGGCCCACGTAGTATACTACGCCGTCTTCTCGCTGCAACGCGACACCTTGCCTCGCCCGAAGGATCAGACCGTGCGCATCATCTACCCGGCCAACACGCGCTTCCCCAGCCAAGGGGCCAACACGGTCCAGATCACGAACACTACGGCTGCTGCCCGGCCACGAACTTCCGCAGCCCCGGCAGACACTGCTTCTTGGCAGTCTTCGCCCATCGCGAGGGTTTCCCTGGGTTGCGCTACGCTTAACCCTGGGCTTGGGGGTATAACGCCTACGGCGTAGCGACATGAGGCGCCGGACCTGGGCAAGGGATGCATCCACCGAGGGTCGCGGCAGAATGAACTCGCGATTCTCCAGTCATCCTTTGGGCCCCGTCCACAAGGATGTCTCCCAATGGGCCCCTGGACTGCCCGAACTGTCGTCCTGAAGGAGGTGAAGAATCTCCTGTCTGTGGGGGAGGCTCTTCGCGTGGCCCGCCCCGAGCAAGCCAAGGGCTCAGCGTGACAGGCGCGTGGCGCAAATGGACCACATGCGGACAGTAGTGAAGCCATCCTGTACGGTTGAACGGTATCTCGCTCCCGTGGCTGGTGCATCTTGCCTGGGCTGCACGCCAGCATGGGGCTTGTCCCAGCAGTGGCGTTGGCCGCATCGCCATCGGCACCCCACTGTTCGGGGAAACCACGCAGCCCAACACCTGCGGGAGCGACGTGGACGCCCCAGTTGCATCATTCTTCCCGCGCGCCGTCGCGTGGCTCATGGGAGGCTGGCCGGCGGCCGGCGCTCACACGCTGGGCCCAAGCCTGGTAGCGGGCGGCCGTATCGTCCTGCCTCATGGCCGCGAAGGCTTGTGCGAGCAGTTCATACATGGCCGCGCGGTACGGATCAAGCCGCAATACTGCTTTGGCGGCCGTGGCCGCGCGGGGGTAGTCCTTCTCGCGCAGGAGCGCCTGCGCCAGCGCAGCCGCGCCTGCCAGGCTCGATGGGTCGAGACGGAGTGCGGCGATCGCCGAGCCGGCCGCTTGCTTCGATTCGCCGCGGGCCAAGTGCAGTGCCGCCAGCTCGGCATGAACCGCGCTCTCGCGAGGCCATCGGCGCAGGGCCTCTGCGAGCAGCGATTCCGCGGCTGGCAGTTGTGCGTTCGCGATGTAGGCCCGCGCGAGCCGAACGGTCAGGGCCGGGGCATGGGGCTGCATGCGCGCGCCCTGTTCGAACGCGGCAATTGCCCCGTCTTTCTGGCCCATTGCCCACAGGGCTTCGCCCGCGAACGTCCAGAACTCGTGCCGCCAGCGCGGCTGGGGCACGATTTGGAGCACTTGCAGTGCCTGGCGCGGCCGGCCCAAGGCCTGAAGCGTCTGGCAAAGCATGAGCCTCGCGAGGCCGTAGGCGGGCTGCAACTGGAGGCTGCGCCTGAAGAGCGGCAGGGCCATGCGCGGCGCGTGCTGCGCTGTGCGCTGGAGCCCGAGGTTCAGGTAGGGCCGAGCGAGTGAGGGCTCCGTGCGGATCGTCGAACGCCAAAGCGTGAGTTCGTTGGCCCAGTCGCTGTTTCGGGACACCGTGCTGGCCGCCAGCACGACACAGGCGAGGAGCATGAGCGCCACGCGCCGGCGCATGGCGATAGCCGCGAGGATGCCAACACCGGCGAGCATGGGGTACACCCGCTGCTCCGCGAGGGGCCGGCCGGCGATGAAAAACGCATTGGAGACGGGCAGGAAGAACGCGGCCGTGAGAAGGAGCGCGGCGCGGGCCTCTCGGCCTCTGCGCCAGACCACGAGTGCGACGACGGCCAGCGCGGCCGCGCAAGCGAGAGCCAAGAGCCCCTCGCGCGAGCGCCACGTCGCGGGCCACATGGCCCTGTCGGCACAGAGATGAATGGGGGCGACGATGCTGGCGCTGTAGGCTTGGGCCGTGCGAAGGACTGAAAGAACGCGAGGCTCTGGCCGCGGCTGCGTGGGCCGCGCGTCGGGCGGCTGGCCTACGCTTGTGAGGCCGAAGCGCATGAGGAGGTAGGCCGCGCAGATCAGCAGCAGCGCGGCCCAGCAGCGCGACGTGGGCGGCCTGCGCGGCCTGGCAAATGCAAACGCGGCGAGGCACAGTGGAGCGAGGACCACGCCCTCATGCGAGAGGACGGCGAGGCCCATGAGGAGCGCCGCGGCCCCGGCGCGGGCATTGTGGCGCCTGCCGCGGCCAAGCGCGACCGCGAGGCTTGCGAGCGTGAGGCCTGTGGCGAGCAGCACCGAACGGTTGTTGATCCACGCGACGGCTTCGGTGGCGGCCGGATGGAGGGCAAAGACGAGGCCGGCGAGGAGGCTGGTCCGGCGGCCCAGGCCGAGGCGTCGGGCCAGCCACGCGACCGCCAGGGCGTTGAGCGCATGGAGGATCGCATTGTCGAGGTGGTAGCCGAGTGGCCCTTTGCCCCACAGCTTGCGCTCCACACAAAAGGTCAGGAGCGCCACGGGCCGGTAGCTCTCGCGGAGGACGGGCCGGTCGGCCTCCCAGGTCGTTGGCCAAAACATGCGGAGCGCCCCCCCCAGCGTGTCGGCGTGGGGGGTGTCCACGCACAGGTCGTCGCTGTCCCACACGAACGCGTTGGGCGCGACGTTGAGGTATGCGCACATGGCCGCGGCAGGGATCACCCACAGGCAGGCTCGCCGCGGTGCGCTCATCGTGTGGCCCTCAGCGTTTCCAAGCCTTCGAGCGCGGGTTGGCAGAGGGGGTCGATCTCCCGCGCGCGCAGGAACATCGCTTCCGCCCCGAGCCGGTCGCCCTCCTCCAGGCGCATGTATCCCAAAAGTGCGATCGCGTTCGCTTGGCGCGGGTCAATGCGAAGGATGTCGGTGTAGAGGGCGCGCCGCGCGTGCCAGTAGATGCGCTTATCGTCGTCCCCTTTGGCCGCGAGCAGCAGGCGGTAGTACGTGTTCGCCATGTTGTAGAGCGTGGGGATGTAATCGGGCTCCGCTCCGCGGGCGCACTTGTAGTAGCGCAGCGCGGAGTAGAGCCTGCCCCGGCGGAGTTCCATATCGCCCAGGCACAGGAAAGGCAAAGCGCGATCGCGCTCCATGGCCGCGGCGTCGAGGTAGGCCTGCGCGGCCTTGTCGAACTGCTTGAGTTCCACAAACACGTCGCCCTCAGCGATCTTGGCTCTGGCGAACCGCGGGCGCATGCGAAGTGCGACGCGGAGGTTGCGCAACGCCGCGTCGTAGCGTTTCGTCCGGTAGTAAATGAGCGCGAGGTTGAAGTAAGCCTCTGGGGAGCGCTCCATGCGGATGGCCATGTGCAGGTGTTGCTCGGCCAATTCATAATCGCGCTCGGTGAGCGCCATGAGTGCAAGGTTGAGGTGGGTGTCCGGCGTAGGCTCTACGCGCAGCGCGGTCTCCAGCTCGTGGCGCGCGAGGTGGGCGCGGCCCGCGGCTTGGTAGGAGAGCGCGAGGTTGAAGCGCGGCCGTTCGTTGGCGGGCGACGCGGCGACGGCGTAGCTCCACAACGACCGGGGCGACTGCCAGAGCAGGCCGCGGTGGAGGGTGAGAGCCGACAGCGCGGCGATCAAGATGGGAACCAACCAGTTCCGGCCGCGTCGGCGATAGGCCAAAGCCCCGGCCGCGAGCAGGCACGCGCCCACACTGGGGAAGTAGAGGCGCTGCTCGGCAAACGGCCGGCCAAGGATGGGGATGATGTTCGAGGCCGGCGCCACGGCCGCGAAGAACCAGAATGCGCTTGCCGCCGACGTGCGGAACCCCGCGCGCACGGCAAGCCCCACGGCCAGAAGCCACGCGAGCCAAGGCCAGGCCGAGCCCAATACGTCGCGCAGATTGAGCACGTCCGACGCGTAGTCGATCGCGTAGTGGACCGGCAGCAGCGCCTTAGTCGAGTAAAGCGCCAGCGTGCTCGCGGTCATCTCCTGCGCCGGGCCGGAGAGGCGATAGTCGAGCGGGATGCCAACGGTCTCCTGGTAGTGGAGGACGCTGAAGCGCAGCGCGACGTACACGATGGCCGTGGCGAGCGCCAGCCCGGCCAGGAGCACGTCGCCTGTGCGGCGTTGCGGCCGGCCCCACCAGGCCACGTACGCGACGATGGCGCCGGCCCCGATGGCTTGCTCGTGGGCCAGGAGCGCGGCCACGTAGCAGAGGATCACCGCGAGCGCGCGGGCCACGCTTTGGTCCGCGTTGCGGGGCCGGGCCAAGGCGAGGCGGATGCTGCCCAAGGCGAACGCAATCGCGACGAGTTGGCTGCGGTTCTTGATCCAGTTGACGGATTCGATGTGGCCGGGGTGCACCGCGAAGAGGAGCGCCGCGAAGAGGGCCGCCTTGGGCGAGCCGAGCAGACGCATCGCGAGGCTGCCCACGAGGAGGCAACACACGATGTGGATCAGCAGGTTCGTGAAGTGGCAACCTTGGGCGCGGCCGCCCCAAAGCACGCGGTCGAGCCAGAACGTGAGCGCCGCCACCGGGTGGTAGTTCTCGCCCGACTGGCCCCGATACTCGCCCCACGCGCGCGGCGAGAAAAGTTGAACCGCCGATGTGAAGGAGGCCGTTCCCGGCTGGTTGACAAGCTCGTCGGAGTTCCAGACAAACTCGTTGGTCAAGCAACTCCAAGACGCGGCGGCCGCGATGAGCGCGATCAGCGCCCCGCGCTTGGCGGCCGAGCGGCCGCGTCCGGGATGGGGTTGCTTGGTGGGCATGGACTCGCGACGTCAGTCGTTCTTGAGTGAGGGCGATGACAGCCGACCGGCGATGTCGTCCAACGCGGTCGCGGCGGCGTGGCAGTCGGGATTGGCCTTGAGCGCGAGCGCGTAGAAGCGCACGGCCTCGCGCAGGCGGCCGCGGCGCTTGGCCATGTCGCCGGCCGCCTGTGCGATGGGCCATGCGCCGGGCGCAAGCTGGCAGGCCCGCGAGTAAGCCGCGAGCGCGGGGCCAAGCTTGTTGAGGCGGTCGAGGGTTTCTGCAAACAAGGCCCAGTAGGACGCCTGAGTGGGGTCGATGCGAAGGGCCATGCTGAGGTGGCCGGCCGCGCGCGGCCAGTCCTGGCGGCGCCGGTAGAGTTGGGCCAAGTTCACGTGCGCCGCGACAAGGCCGGGATCGATGGCCAACGCGGCGCGCAAGGCCTGCTCCGCTTCGCCGTCGTTGCCCAGTTGCAGCAGAGCGATGCCCATGTTCAGACGCGTGCCTGCGTCACGCGGATCCAGCTTGGCGGCCTTGGCATAGCACCGGGCGGCATCTTGGAAACGCCGCGTGTCGAGATAGATGTTGCCGAGTTGCGCCCACGCGGCCTGTAGAGTGGGGTCCTGGCTGACCGCGGTTTCGAGCGAGGCTCGAGCGCCCGCGGGGTCTCTCATGCCCGACTGGCACAGCGCCAGAGCGTAGTACGCGTCGGGGTTGTAGGGGTGCATTTCGATGGCCCGCTCATACCAGCGCTTGGCGTCGTCGTAGCGGCCCATGGTGGCATAGATGCCGGCGATGGCCTTGCAGGTGATGGGCTCCTTGCGGAGGTTGAAGGCCCGCTTCAGCATCGCAATCGCGGCTTCGTGTTCGCCAAGCTGCGCGAGGGTGAGGCCGAGGAGGCGAGTGGCCTTGGGGTGCTCGTCGAGGAGGACGGAGCGCTCCAGGTGCCGCTTCGCGGTGGCGTAGCGGTTGAACTCGTGGTACGCCGCGCCGAGGTTGCTGTGCACGCGGGCCATGCCGGGCGCGCCGTATGCGGCATCGTGGAAGAGCGGATACATGCCCGACCACACGAAGTTGCGCTGGACCGCGAGCGCGGCCATCGCGAGACAGGCGGCGACCACGAGAGCCGCGCGCGCGCGCCTGTGCTTGCGCCGCGCGGCGATCCACAGGGCGGCCAAGCCGCAGAGGGCAAGCGCCGGCAAGTACAGGCGTTGGTCGGCCAGCGGCCGGACCTCGATGTAGAGCACGTTCACGTACGGCAGGAGAGCCGCCAGAAAGAAGCAAAGGAAGAATAGGGCCGCGCGGGGGCCGCGGCGCTTCGAGAGCAGGAAGGCAAAGGGCAGCGCAGCGAGCACGAGAGCGGCCGCGGAGACAAAGGCGTTGACGCCGGGCAAGGCCGTGGGCCGGAAGAAATCGCGGTCCACGCACAAGTTGAACGGGAAGAGCAACAGCCGCTCGTAGAAGAATGCCGTCCAGCCCGGGATTTGGACGCGGTCGAGCATGGAGATGTGCAACGGCGTGTCCTGCTTCGGCACGCTGCCGGAGAGCACGAACACCTTGAACGCCGCGTAACCCAGCACGACCAGCCAGAACGGCGCGGTCGCGGCAAGCGCGCCGGTCCAGCGCTCGCGAGGGCAGAAGCACAGCACGTAGAGCACCAGCAAGATCGGGAGCACGATGGCCATGCCCTTGCACAGGAGCGCGAGCACCAGGAACGCGACGCCGCAGACGAGCGGCCAAGCACGCGCACGCGGGGCCGTGGTTTGTAGTGAGGACCGTAAGGGCCTCCTCTGGCCGAGCGGCCAAGCGCGCGTGCTCCGGGCCGCGGCGCTGCGCATGAACGCGAGCATGGCGAGCAGCATGAGGCCGGCGCACATGAGTTCGGCGCGGTTCTTGAGCCAGCCAACGGCCTCGGAGCGGGTGGGGTGGACCGCGAAGAGAAGCGCGGCCAGCAGGGCCGGGCCGGCGCTGCCCGTGATGCGCTTGAGGAACGCGTAGACCGCAAGGACGGAGAGCGCGTGGAGGAGGATGTTGGTGAAGTGGTAGCCCCGCGGGTCGCCATGCCAGAGCGCATATTCGAGAGCAAAGGAGCTTTGCACAATGGGCCGATACGCGCCGCCGTGCGCGATGTCTTGCTTGATCCAATACTCATTCGTAAAGAGATACGGGATGCGGCTGGGCCCGAACATGAAGGGGTTTTGGAAGACCGTCTCATCGTCCTCCCAGACCTTGCCCGAGGTGATGATGTTCGCGAACGCGAGCAGCACGACCAGCACGAGGAGGCAGGCCGGCAGTGCGCGGCGAGTATGGCGCGGCCGCGTCATTGTCGCGCCTCTCTGGCCACGCGCCGGCGCTCGGCCTCTCGATCGTCGGCTTCGGCCAGCGCGGGCTGGCCGAGCTTCTGGTAGATCTGCGACCCAAGCGCCCACACCACCGCGGGCGCCTGCGGCAAGGCCTTCGCGCGCTGGATGTAGCCAAGCGCGTCCGCATACTGTTGGAGCTGGAACAGCGCAACGGCCGCGTGGAACGCATAGAGCGGCTCCGCGGGCGCGACCGCGGCCGCGGCCGCGAAGCTGGCCACCGCGCGGGGCAGGTCGCCGCGCAGGACGAGCACGCGGCCCAACTCGTCATGCGCGTCGGCCATCTGGGGGGCTTGGCGGGCGAGCGAGGCCAGCACCGCTTCGGCCTGAGACAAGCGGGAGAGCGCCTTGAGGGTGATGCCGAGGTTGAGTTTGCACCGGCCTTTGCGCGGGGACGCGCGGACCGCGCCGCGCCAGAATACGTAATCGTTGCGGAAGTCGAATGTGCGGTAACAGGCCATGCACGACCACACGACAAGCAGGGCCGCGATGAGCCATGCGCGGGATCGGTCGCGCATGGCGAACGCGGTGGCGCACACCGCGCCCAGCAGGAAGGCGGCGGCCGCGGCCGGGATATACAGGCGCTGGTCGGCCATGGGCCGGCCCGGGATGAACACGATGTTGCTCACGGGCAAGAGCGCGGCCAGAAGCGCCAGCAAGGCAAAGGTCTTGAGGCGGGGCTGCCGGCTCGGCCAGGCGAGGGCCACGCCCCAAGCGGCCAAGCCCGCAAGCGCACTGGGCATGCCGGGAGAGCGCCAGCCCTGGGGGATCACGAAGTACCGGTCGGGCGATAGGTGGATCGGGGCCGCGAGCGTGGCGAAGTACCCGCCGACCGTGCGCACGGCCGCAAGCGCCCAACAGAGGAACGGAATGCCCGCGGGTGTGTCGTTGACCAGCAGGGCGCCGGACTTGAGCACGCTCATGCGGAGTAGGGCAAAGATGCCGGCCAAAGCGAAGAGGGGGAGCGTGGCGGCGACGCGTCGGGCTCTGTTCCGGCCGTCGGGGCGCAACGCAAGGTGGAGCGCAATGACGATCGGCAGAGCGACCGCGATCTCTTGCGCGAGGAGTGCGAACACGTACAGCACGACCGCGCCTGCTAGGGTCGCGGGCCGAGGCCGGCGAAGGTGGCGGAGGAACAGGCCATACGTGAGGAAGGACAGGCTCGCACAAATCAGCACGCCGCGGTTCTCGATCCACACAGACGCCTCGACCAGCGCCGGGTGCAGGGCCAAGGCCAAGGCCGCGACCCACGCGCCGGCCCTGGCCGCGGGCACGCGGAAGTCGACAAGCACACGGCCGGCGAGCCAGTAGAGCAAACACACGGCGGCCACGTGGTACGCCAAGTTCGAGAGATGAAACCCCGCGGGGTTGCCGGCGCACAGGGCGTTGTCGATGGCATAGGAGACGTTGGCCAGCGGCCGGTAACTCTCCTTGATCCGGCCCAGGGTTGCGGCATGCCAGCGCTTGGGTATAAAGCTGCCGAGGGCCGCGGCGATGCTGCGAGTGGACGGGTGCTGGCGCACCATGGCCCGAGCGGCCCAGACGAAGTCGTTGCGGAGGGAGGCCCCAAGCGTGATCAGGCACACGATGCACAGCAAGAGGATCGAATGGCGCGAGAGGAATGGCACTCAGTTGGGGTCCATCTGGCAGGGGCGGCTAGGGGAGGGCGCGCAGTCATGGACGCATGGCACACATGCCCCAGCTCCCCACCTCCTCGCCGAGCCGCCGGCGGGCTGGCCTCGATGCGCTATTCGAGGTTCGCGTGGCGCTTCATCATAGACTCGTTGGTCTCGCCAAGGCGTTCGGCGAGCGAGGCGATGACCGCTTCGAGATAGAGGAATGCGGACTGCTCGAAGAGGCTGCCGCCGACCTGTTGTGTTTCGATCTCGCGAGGCGCGAGCACAACGGTGAAGCTGCCGAGGTGGGCCGAGGTGGCGTCCTTGTTGCCCGTGAGGACCACCGCGCCGGCGCCGGCCTCCTTGGCCTCGCGCAGGTAGGCGATGGTGACGGGCCGTTCGCCGGAGCGCGATACCGCGACCAGCAGGTCGTCGATGCCGATGGCCGGGGTGGTTGTCTCGCCGACGAAGCGTGCGTCGATGCCCAAGTGCATGAGGCGCTGCGCGAAGGCGCGGGCCACAAAGCCCGACCGGCCCTGCCCGGTCAAGAACACGCGGTGGGCTGCGCAAATGGCCTGGCAAAGCCCGTTGAACTGGCCTTCTTCGAGGTGTCGAAGGACTTCGGTGATTTCGGTGAAGATACGGTCGATGCGCTGTCTCATGACATGCCTCTCAAAGCTGAACGTGCGCGAGCGTGAGGCTTGACAAATGCCGGGACGCTTCTAAAATACGGACGTGCCGCCGCTGGCGGCAAGGGCTGGTAGGCTCACTCGTATTACGAGACGGTTAATGAATCTGTTTGGCCGGCGCAAGCGACGTTATGAGATCGAGGCCAACAGGTTTGGGCCGTTCAACGTAGTGAAGGTCATCCACGATGGGGAAAAGGCGCTCGTCTACCAGGCCCAGCACCGCACCACGCGGCAAGTCGTGGCCATCAAGGTCTACAAGCGGGGATTCAACAAGGCCGCGCTCAACATCCAACGCAAGTACGCAATCCCCAGCGAGGGCGAGGTGGGCCTGGCGATCACGAAAGCCCATGAGGGCAAGCGCTCCCCAATTGTGAAGGTGTTTGACCACGGCCGCGAGTTTGGCAAGGCCAACGGGAATCAGTACATCGTAATGGAATACGTGGAGGGCGTCAACCTCAAGCATATGGTGAGCTGCCGGGACACGCTCCTGTCCGAGCATCGGGATGCGCTCCTGCGCCGCATCGCCAGGGGCCTGGCCGCGCTGCACCAACTGGCCTTGATCCATCGGGACTTCTGCACCGACAACGTGATCGTGACCAATGGGATCAAGACCAAGATCATCGACCTGGGGTTCACGGTCAAGCCCGGCATCGCATTCGAGGAGCGCTCTGGCACCCCAAGCTACATGGCCCCGGAGCAGATCCGAGGGCAAGTGCTCACCGAGCAGACCGACATCTACGGGTTCGGCGTGGTAATGTACGAGTTGCTCACGTACCGCCTGCCCTTCACGAGCAAGATCACGGGAGACTCGCCCAGGAAGCTTGTCGCGCGGCACAAGGAGATCATGGACAAGCACCTCAAGGAGTTCCCGGTGCCCCCACGCCAGGTCGACCCTGAAATCCCGAAGCTCCTCGAGGCCATCACCATGTGCTGCTTGGAGAAGAAGCCAGAGGAGCGGTTCCAAGACGCCCGGGAGTTGATGGGCGCGCTCAAGCGGGCTTGCTAGCCCGCATGTCTCACGAGTCCAGGCGGGTGTCGATGCAAGGCGCACTGTCGCGAAGGCCTGCTCGGGGCGCGTCGAGCGCGGTGCAATACAGCAGCGGCGCCCGACAGGGCTCGCCCGAAGGGCCAGCCCCTTCCATTCCACGCGCGCAGGTTGTTGCTCAACCCACGCGTTCGCCTGGGCCGGTCAGGTTTTCAGACGGCGACTTTTCCGACACTTCTATCCCGGGCTGCTGAGAAATGCGGGCGAGTGTCGTGTCATGCCCGTGCCGCGTCACACCGCTCGCGGCGCAGTCCCCGTCACGGTGTCCGCCGCTCGGCGCAGGAGGTCTGCTCTGGCGTGCGTGGCAGCGGGCGCAGGGGGATTGCCGCCGGGCGTTGCGCTCGTCGTAGGCCCGTAAGGGCCTTCTGCTCGAATGACGCTTCGCCATCGGAGCAGAGGGCGCCCTTACGGTCGCCACTACGAGCGGGCCGCTCCCGCGGTCGCACTGCGGCGGCGCCGTGCTCGACACCTCAGCCGTGACACGAGTCAGCCACCGCCCGAGGGCCGAACACGATCCCGCAGTGATCGCAGACCCAGTGGGGCCGGCGCGGCCACCCAATGCCTATCCCTAAGACAAGAAACACGAGGAAGATTTCCCAGTTCCCGGCCGCGATGGCGACGATGGCCCCAAGCCCTGCCACGACTGCCCCTTTCTCCCTCCGGCTGCGGTTCTTGCTCACGTTACGCAGCGGGCGCTCGCAGTGTCTGCATCGGGGCCGTGGCTTCTTTCGAGACAACAGAGGCATGGCGGCCAAACCGAGGGGCAACGTGGGGCGATGAGTGAGTGCGTCGATGCGTTCAGTTTAGCAGGCCCACCGCGCCATCGGCAAGCGGAAGCAGACGGTTGGCGCGCGCCTTGACACCTCGGAACGGCGGCTGTACCATGCCGGCTTGTGGAGCTTGGGCGCTCCAAGGCAAGGAGTATGTGAGCCATGACCCAAGACGAACGGCACCTGCGCCTGCTGTCTATTCTCCACTACATCGTGGGGGGCGTGGCCGCTTTCTTCGCGTGCATCCCCTTGTTTCACGTCGCGGTGGGCAGCATGCTCGTCTGGGGCATGGCCGCCGGAAAGGGCAATGATGCCGCGTTCGGTTCCGGGTTCGGCTGGCTCTTCGTTGCCATGGGTTCGCTGCTGTTTCTCGCCGGGCAGTCGCTCGCCGGCTGCATGATCGCTTCGGGCCGGTTCCTTTCGGTGCGCAGAAACTACACGTTCAGCCTCGTCGTGGCCGGAGTCGAGTGCATGTTCATGCCCTTCGGTACCGTTCTGGGTGTCTTCACGCTCGTCCTGCTAATGAAGGACTCCGTGAAGGCGCTGTATGCGGAGGGGCCGCTGCTGTAGGCCCATGGCTGATTCCTCCACCATCCCAGTCGCCGACCTGCTTGCGGAGAATGACTTCCTCCGCACGCTGTTCGAAGCCATCCCCTGCGGGATCATCGTCGTGGACGAGGCCGGCCGCGTGCAGGCGGTCAACGACGTGGTGAAGCGCACGTTCCATGCGTCGAACGGCGAGGCCATTCAGCGTGCGGCCGGCGACGCGTTGGGCTGCTTCCATGCGCTTCACGATTCGGGTGGGTGTGGGAAGAGCGAGTTTTGCAAAAACTGCCAGGTGCGCCACTCCGCGGAGCTGGCGTTGGAGGGCCGGCGCATCTTCCGGCATCGGGCGGAGATGCGCCTGGCCGTGGGGGGCCAGGCGCACGAG
>JAJRTI010000273.1 GCA_024278415.1 Planctomycetota bacterium
AGATCCGCTACATCTACTTCCCGAGCAGCGAGACCGCCGCGGTGGTGGTGATGAACGGCCGGCGAGACAGCCGCGCGGCCGCGTGCGCCATCAACATCTATCGCATCCGAGGAGGCCTCCCCGCGCTCGATGTCCCCAAGACGACGCGCCTGCTCGGAACGCACAACGAGCGCCTCTCGGTGATGTCGCGGACGGTGGCCTGCGAAAACCCGATGGAGAACGACCGCATCCTTCAACTCAATATCCACCGCGACGCGTGGTACCACTGGTATCGCATGATTGAGCGCAAGATTCGTCTCCTGAGGTATCAGGGCCGCAACATGACGGTCGAAGGCCTGTTTATGTACACCCGCGCGGAATATCCGTCGTTGCGAAATTCGCCGGGCGCCGCGAGCCAGGATTTCGACCCCGCGTATCTCGCGTTCAAGATGTACGAGAAGAACAACATTCGCTGCCTCGTTGGATTCGAGTACATGTGCAACCAGGCGATGCTCGTGGCGAACGTAGACACAGTCAGCGACCGGCGCATGTGGCAGGGCGAGCCGTCCATGCAGCACGTCGACCGCTACGGCCGCCAACTCGCCTCCATGTATGGCGCCGGCGTCAATTTCATGCACCCGACCGTCGAGAAATACTTCATGGACGTCGTGCGGGAAATCTACGACCGTTACAGCGACTGCAAAGCCATCGTGGGCATGGATATGGTCGTGAGCAATTGGTACGCGCCGGGCTTCGGCATGCGCGGATTCCTCGACCTCCTGCCTATCGAGATTGGGTACAGCGATTACACCGTCAGGCTCTTCGAGCGGGAAACGAGGATTCGTTTGTCCGTCCCGGCGACGGGCCCCGA
Organism: Planctomycetota bacterium; assembly: GCA_024278415.1. The sequence goes on from JAJRTI010000273.1 coordinate 851, forward strand.
GCGCTTCGCAGCGCGATACAGATTGCTGACGAGCAAGTATCGATGGCCGTGGCTCGCCTGGCGCGTGGCGAAGCTGCGCCTGTTCGTGCAACGCATGGCGAAGACGCTGCGTTCGGGAAAACGTCCGTGGCGGCTGTTCATCTACCCGACCTTCAAGCATCAACAGATCGACCTCATGCCGTGGCTGGACAGCCCGGCCGCGAATCGCGAGAAGTGCCTCGCCGGTCTCGAATCGTTCTTGCGTCAGAGCGGTTTCCCGCTCGAACTCTATGAGGGCGATCCGAACGTTCGTCTCGTCGCGCCGCTGGTGACCGTCGGTTTCAAAGGCCGAACCGCCGACGAGCACTTGCTGAATCACTACGCGTGGGATACGAACCCCGGCACGCTCGCGGCGGTGGAAAGGATCGGAAGCTTTTTCATCAACACGGCCCTCGACGAGGTCGACTGTCCCACGACGAAGTGGCCGGACTGGCCCTGGAAGGGCACGTCGCGCGGAGTGTTCGTGGCGCGCGGCGCGGGCGAGAACGCGATGACCGATTTCGTCAACGTGCTGGCGTACACGACGCCGCAGATGATTATTACGCAGTGGATGGACTGCAACATGGAGACCGGCGCGGGCGCGCAACTGCGGCGATTCGCCAGGGAGTTTTACGTCACGCCGCAGGTCGAGTTCAGACCGCTGCCCGCCAGCCAGGCGCGAGGCGTCATCGCCCAAACCGCGCCACGTGAGGGCGGCGGCATCTTCTTGCGGCTCGTGAATAGATCGCCCTACGTCTCCACTGGCGCAATCGTCGCCGCCGGCGGCGTGAGGGACTTGGTCTACGAAGCCCGTCTGCCGTCGGCGGGCGGACGCACTTATTCGATCACGCTCCTGCCCAACGACATCCGCACCTTCGCGATTCCGCAAGGCCGCAGCGAACGCGTGCAATGCCGCTTCGCGCTCGCGCCCGAAATCGCCGACACGATATTCAAACGCGCGGAGACCGTTCTGGACCGCGCGACCCTGCCAACGGACAAAGCGCGCCAACTGCGCGCCGCGCGACAAGCGCAGGACGCGTTTGCCGTGTACAATAGGCTCGTTGATTACGAAGTGCTCGATTGCACGCGGAGCGCGTTGAAAGAGCCCGTGCCCTGGCCGTGATTCTGGCGTAGACATCCTTTCTTGGGGCCGAACGGGGCCAAATGCAGATGGCGCCCTCAGATACCAGGAGCGAGACAGCGAACATGGAGAGCAAGATTCAAGAAGCCATCGCCAACATTCCGCCGAGAGACGAAGCGGACATCGCCATCTCGATAGATCGGTGGGTTAAGGCGGCCGATGAGAACACTGAAGATCCGGACTACCTGCCGTTGGCCGTCGCCGGCTGGCGGCGCGACGGCGGCAATCCGAGGCCCGGAGACATGAACTGGCCGTACCCGAGAGCCGAGCAACTCGACGACCCCCGAAAGATGCTCCACGTGGAGTTGCTGAAGGCTCGCGCAAAGGCCGTCTTCCCCGGCGACGCCATCCCCATCGTCGCGCCCACGTTTGGCAACTCGTTCCTGCTGACCGCGCTGGGGCTCGATCAGATGGTCAGCGAGACCGGCGACATCTATCTGGCCGAACGCCCCTCGAAGGACGCGGCCGCACACCTCTCTGTGCCCGACGACCTGCCGCAGGCCGGCCTGTTTCCCAAGGTGATCGACTGCCTGCGCTACTACAAGTCCGTCCTGCCGGCTCACATCAAAATCGGCCTCTACTACCTGATGAGCCCTTACGATTTGGCGTACCTCATCCGGGGCGCCGAGTTGCTGACCGACCTTTACGACGACCCGGACAGCGTGCACCGCGTGCTGCGCCTGACCACGGACCTGTTCGTGAGAGCGACCCAGCTCCTGAAAGACGAGATCGCCGAGCCGGACGACCACCTCCTCTACATGGACCGCGCGTACAAGGGAGGCGGCTTGCTCTGCGAGGATGCCTGCGTCTTGCTCTCCCCCTGCCAACATCGAGAGTTCAGCATCCCGTACACGGTCGAGGCGCTTGACGCGTTGGGCGGCGGGTGCGTCCACTTCTGCGGCGATGGCAGGCACCTTGTTGACAGCTACCTGGCGATCCCCAACATGTACGGAATCCTGTTCGGGCAGTTGGACCTTAACGGCTCGCGCGAAGACATGGTCCGGCGGTTCGTCAAGGCTCGTCGGACGATCAACTTGCCGATGAAACAGGAGGACGGCGAGAGCATCGAGCAGTGTTTCCGCAGGATCCTCTCCCTCACGGACCGCAAGAAGGCCATCCACCTCAGCGCAGGGGCCGCGGCGGACGACCGGCCGCGCGGCGAGTCGCTGCTCAAGATCTGGCACGACGTGCAAGATGAGGCATTCCGTGCGTGAAGGAGGGCTCCCGCGGCATACCGCCGCCCAGGCTCCGACGGTTTCAAGTCCCCCGAAAGCGAAAAGACAGGATATGGCCGGACAGGCGACGCGAAGGGCCTCCTCCGCAGGCCGCTGCGTGAAAAGCGCAAGGGAACTCCCATATCCTGTGCGTTCGTAGCGCAGTGAGACTTGGCCCATGCTCACCTGCGCGGGTCAGATCGTCGCTGTGGCATGGCCAGCGGCATAGCGCTTCCGGGCGATGATGGCGCACTTCATGAAGTGCGCCATCATCGCCCGGTCCCCCTCAAGGCTGAAGTGGCGAGGGAGCTGCCGCGAGCAACTGCGTGCTGAGAGTTCCTGATGGAGGGCACACGGCCCACCCTATGCTCTGAGAGAACGCGTGCCTTGAACAAGAATGAAGTGAATCATGCTAATCCGATTGATCCTGTGCTCATGTCTGCTCTGCTCCCCAACCTTTGGAAACGAGGCGCGGAACCTGCGGGTCGAGTGCAAGTCGCCTTGGATGCTGGTCGGCATCGTCGAGGAGCTGCGGTCGCGGGACTACCCCATCCCGCCGCGGCTCCAAGAGATCGAGGACGAAGTCTGCCGCAAGCTGAACTTCGAACGCTTCTTCAAGAGCGGCGCTTACGCGGAACGCCTGGACGAAGCGCTCGGCATCCTGCGCGCGTTCGACTGGCGGCCGGGCTCTCCGTCCGCGTATCAGATGCCGAGCAAGTATCCCCTCGATCTGAAGAGCCCCGCCTCTACGCTTCCCGTGTGGGAGACCAAGACATTTCTCCACGACAAGATACTCAGCGTGGGGCTCAAGTCGTACCCGTTGCTCGCAGATTTCAACGGCGACGGCTTGGCCGATCTGTGGGTGGGCGATCACGACGGGTTCATCTACGTGTACACCAACGTGGGCACGGCGACGCGGCCGGCGTACCGCGCGGGCGTCAGAATCAAGTCTGTCTCTACGGGCCTGGATATCGCGGTCGCGTTCAATCCCAAGCTGAACCTCGCGGACATGAACGGCGACGGCAGGGCCGACCTCGTGCTCGGATCCTACGACGGCAGGCCTTACATGATCCCGAACGAGGCGAGAGTCCCGGGCGAATACCGGTTCGACGACCCCAAGTTCGCCTATTTCAAGACTGAGCGCGGCGTTCTCGACGTGGGCAACTACGCGTACCCCCTTGTGACGGACTGGAACCTGGACGGCCTTCCCGATCTGCTGGTCGGCGAGATCAGCGGGAAGGTGCTCCTGTTCAGAAACCGCGGCACAGCCAAGCAGCCGCTCTTCCGGGAACCGGAGCAGATCGTATCTATCGCGCCCGACATGTACCCCGATCCCGCGCTGCACGATCTCGACGGCGATGGCAAACGCGACCTGATACTCGGGGGGCGCGAGGGCAAGATCTATTTCTTCCGAAACGTGGGCGAGAATCGCTTCCCTCGGTTCAGAGACTTCTCCTATGCGACGTGGCGCGGCGCGGCCATCGACGTGGGCCGGCTCTCGCACGTTCACGTCGGCGACTGGAACACGGATGGGCAGGCAGACCTGCTGGTTGGCAACGACGACGGCGAGGTGCGCGTGTTTACCGGGCGAAGCGGCCGGGACGGCACGCTGGCGTTCGCCAAGATGATTCTTC
>JAJRTI010000274.1 GCA_024278415.1 Planctomycetota bacterium
GGCCTGCGGCCGCAACCCTGGGCTAGAAGCCGGAAGCCCGTTGGGCTTCCAAACAGCGTTGCGTCAAGCGGAAACGCTGTCCATCGAACTCGCGCACGTTCATGGGGCCAACGGCTGTTGCAATCGGCTGAAGTGTTACAAGAGTTCTACTGTCGGTTGACGAATTTCAGGTTGACCTTTTGGCCGGGGGCCGCCGGCTTGAGGATGTACTTCTTGATTCGAGGAAGGATGCGCTCCATCGTCTCCAAGTACAGGCGATAGCGGGTCACGTCCTCGGAGTAGATCTTCGCATCCCGCTGATACTGCGCGAGCATAGCCTCGAACCCTTGGGCGTCGCCGGTGGCGCGGTTGACCACTTTGATACGGTAGCTTTCGGCTTCGCTGACGATCTCCCGCGCTTTGCCGCGGGCTTCTGGCACGATGCTATTGGCGAATCCTCTGGCTTGGTTGATGGCCTGCTCCCGGTCTTCCCTCGCGGTCTGGACGTCGCGGAACGCGTCGGCCACGTCCGTGGGGGGGACAATCGCGCGGATGTTGAAGGCGGTGATCTGGAGCCCGCATTCGTAGCTGTCGAGCACGTTCTGCGCCTTCGAGAGGATCTTGGTCTGCGCGCCGACCTTCTCCGTGGTGAGGATCGCGTCCACGCCCATCTGCCCAATCAACTCCACGAGCGCGGCGCCCACTGCGTTGTGCAGCAGCCGCTCCTCACTGAAGTTGGCCCGGTAGAGGAACTGAGCGGCATCTTTGATCTTGTAGTGCACGATGGCCTGGACGTTGATGATGTTCTCGTCGCCGGTGAGGAGTTGGAGCTTCTCCGGCAGGAACGCCGGGTGCTCATGCTCCGGCAGCACCATGCCAATGTCCGCACGGCGGACTTCGCTCACATTGACCGTCTCCACGGTGTCCACGGGCCAGGGGATTCGGTAATGCGCACCCGCCCCCTCAGTGGCGACAACTCGGCCAAGGCGCTTGACCACGGCCTGTTCGCCGGGGCGAACAATGTAGATGCCGGTGAGGAAGTACATGCTGATGAGCAGGACGATGCCGATCGGCGCCAACACCGCCAGCTTGAGGTGTCCGAACGCTTGGCGGATGTCGTCCCAGGGATTGCGGGGGGGAGTCTCTTCGGTCATTTCGTCGGACCTCCTGCGAGTGAGGGTGCGCGGCCCGCGGCGGCTGTCGCTTTGGGGAGCTTCCCTTGGTCTAGGTACTGCAACAACTCTGAGTCCGCCGGGAGGATAGCGGTCGTCTTATCATCAATGATCTTCTCATAGGCGGCGAGGGTCCGGATGAAGCGGTAGAACGAGGGATCCTTCTGGAAGGCTTTGGCGTAGATGGCGATGGCTTCAGCCTCGCCATCGCCCCTGATGATCTCAGCCTTCTTGTAGGCCTCCGAGAGGATCGACTGCTCTTCCTTTCTCGCTTCCGCTCGGATCTTGGCCGCCTCTTCGCTGCCCTCAGATCGGTACTTCCTGGCCATTTGTTCGCGTTCGGCCTTCATGCGCCGGAACACGCTCAACTTGTTGTTCTCGGGGAAATTGAGGGTCCGCATCTCCACGTTCACGATCTCGATCCCGTACGCGGTCGCCTGTCGGTTGCAGCCCTCGACGACGGACGTGAGCATGTCATGGAGCTTCATGCGCGCCGGGTCCTCGTTGACGAGATCGCTGAGTTCGTATTTGCCAAGCTCCACGCCCAAGACTGAGGAGATGACGTCCGACAGGCGCGCCTCAGCCCCGATCTTGTCCCGGACCGTCTTCAGGAACGCTAAGGGGTCTGTGATTCTCCACGAGCCGTAGTAGTCCACGACAACGCTCTTCTTGTCTCTCGTCAGGAACTCGAACTGGCCGGCCTCGTAGACTTGGAGGCGATTGTCGTAGCGTCGTACTGTTTGGATGGGTTCGGGCAGCTTCCACTTCAGGCCCGGCTTCAAGATCGAGCGCACAGGCTTGCCAAACTGGGTGATCACCGCGAACTCGGTGGTGTCCACGACAAAGAGGATCAGGTTGCTGATCACAAGGACGAGCACAAAAAAGCCTATGCCCAAAGCTGTCTTTATCCAGGTCTTGTTCGCTTCCATCAAGGATCTCCTATTCCGTGTGTCAGAAGGTCATTTGGTATCGAACAGCGCGCCTGTGCCCTTTCCGAGGAACCAGAGATCGGTCCCTCCGAGTTGGATGTCGCCGCTCACAAGGAATTTGCGGACACCAGGCAGAACCTTCTCCATCGCTTCGAGGTAAAGCCTAGTTTGGGTGATATCGCGTGAACTGGCGAACTCGGCCAGCTTCTTAAGGAATCGCTCGGCTTCGCCTTCGGCCTGGCGCACTCTTGCGACTTTCGCCGCCTCTGCCGCAGAGATCCGTTCAAAGGCTTGGCCGCGCGCCTTGGGCACCAACGCGTTTTGGAATGAATAGGCCTCGTTGATGTACGTGACCTTATCCTCCCGCGCACTGGCTACGTCTTGGAACGCCTCAATCACGTCCTCGGGCGGCCGCAGGTGGAGGAACAGCACGTCGAGCACTTTGATGCCGGTGGCATTCTTATCGAGTTCGGCCTGAAGGCTTGTCCGGATGTCCGCCAGCGCGCGTGCGCGCTCGATGGTGAGTAGGTCGTCGATCGCGGTGCGGCCCACGGTGTTGCGGACGCCGGCTTGCGCGGCGTCCTTTACCAGTGCGTCTGGCGAGGCCGGTTTGAGGAGGTACTTCACCGGGTCATCCACCCGATAGTGCACCGCCACCTCCACGTCCACGAGGTCTTCGTCGCCGCTCAGCAGCAGACGCTTCTGTGTGCTGACCTGCCGGACCGGCGTCGTCCTGACGCGATTGACGCGCTCAAAGGGATAAGGCAGCCGGTAGTGAAGGCCTGGGCCCATGGGTTTGCCCCGCACTTTGCCCAAGCGGCGAATCACGGCCTGTTCTTCGGGGCGCACATAGTAGAAGCCTGACGCCAGATAGCCTGCCGCGGCCAGCAGAATCAGGCCTGCCGTGACGAGCTTGTTGGGCCCCTTCAAGTCATGGGCATGCTCCTCCCCGATCTCTTCCCGGCCCGAGAGGAGCGCCCGTATGTTGGTGCTGAGTATCTCGATGGCCGCCAGGAAGATAAACACAACCACGATGGTGGCCGCGACTTTGTCGAGCCCTGTGAGACCGAAGACACTCCCCACCAGCCCCACCAGCACGGCGCTCGAGCAAAACATATCCATGCGCGCGTGGTAGCCTGCTGCGAGCAAGCTGGGCGATCCGGTCTGCTGCCCGACGAACAGCATGTACCGGCCCATGAAATAGGTGATGCACACGCCGAGGAACGCGCCGAGCGCGGACGGGATGAGGTAGGCAAGCTCGGCCGCCTCGCCGCCCACGGCCTCGGTGAAGAGTTCGAAGCCCATCCAGAGGATGAAGATGGCGACGAAAATTGCGACCATGTTCTCCACCCGGGCAATGAGGCCCTTATGGCGCTGGTACTTCTGCCTGGCCACCACCAGGCCAAGGTATACGACTCCGAGCACGAATACGTCGGCCAGCGAGTGCCAGGCGTTCGCTTTCAGCGCTAAGCTGCCTGACACGAAGCCAAGCAGAAAACGCAGGCAGATGAGCAGCGCGTTCGCTCCAATACTGATCAGTACCGTCTGTTCTTTTCGTTTGTCCACCTTTGCAGCTCCTCGTAAGCGCAGGTCTATGGGGCCTGGTTCGCCTCATTCGCACACAGGCGAAGGGTCAATACAGAGAACGCTCGTCCGTGTGTGTCTTGGATTCTACTTGCAGCATCCGGCTCAGGACGAAGTCCCTGATGACCAGTTGCGATTTCTCTAGGAGTTCGTTCTGAAGTTCAATCGCTCGTTCCTGGTGTTTGATCGCTTTGAGATACTGTTCGATCCTGGGCCGAGCCTCTTCGAACGTTTGTTGACGGCTGGGCTGAAGTTCGCGCATCTTCACAATCCAGTAGTTATTGCGGAACTCGAAGAAGTCGCTCACCTCTCCGGGCTGAAGCCGAAACACCTGCTGGTGGAATCCGTGCTCATAGAGTTCGCCGAGATGGCTGCCGCCTTCAAAGATCCACCGGTCCATATCGCCGCCGCGCGTGGCGGTCCAATCTTGTGAGTACTCCTTGGCCACTGCTGCGAAGTCCTTCCCCTCGCGGAGTTTCGCTTGGGCCTCTTCGATCTTATTGCGCGCGCGTTTGCGCTCGTCTTCGTTGAAGCCGATCGCGATGCGGATGATGCTCACTTTGGCTTTGGCCGGCTGCTTGAGCACGGTCTTTCGTTTTTCATAGAGATCGCGGGCCTCTGCTTCGGTCACCTGGATCTTCTCGTCCACCTCTTCCTTGTGCAGCATCTGCTGAAGCGCGCGCCTCTTCAGTTCTTCGATCTCCTTGCGCCGTTCCGTCTTGACGCCCTTGTCCTCCGCTTTTTCCATCAACAGTTCTTTGATGATGAGTTGGTCGAGCAAGTTCTTCTTCGCCTCGAAATTGCCGAACTGGCGTTGCTGGGTGGGAGTGAGTTCGGAGAATTCCTGCTGGAACTCCTCCACTGTGAACCGTTTGCCGTGAATGGAGAACAGCGCCTCGTACTTGTTGCCCTTGAACTTGTCATCTTCCTTCTTGCGGCGGACCGCGGCTTTCACATCTTGTAGGACCTCCGCGAGCGGCCTCTCTCCTTGCCCCTCACGTTCCAGCACTTTGACGACATAGAATAAATCGCCGTCCTTGAAGATTGGCGTGGTTTCGCCGGGATAGTAGCGGAAGACGGTGCGCTCGAATGTCTTGCTCCTCTGGCCCCGCTCGACAAGCTCGACGGGGGCGGTCTTGTCATCGGCGAACTCCGCCGCCACTTTGGGGAAGTCTGCGCCGGTGCGGAGTTTCGTCAACGCCTTCTCAGCCCTCTCGCGCCCCGCCTTCTCGTCGGCGGCGCTGACGCGGAGGGTCTGAATGCGGACGAACTCCGGCTTGGCGAATTCTTTGCGATGGGCCTCGTAGTAGGCTTTCACCTCTCCTTCGGTCGGTTCAGGCACTTTGAGCAGATCATAGTTCCGCTCGATCACCGCATTGGCCTTGAGTTCTTCGATGTACTTGGGAATGTAGTCGGCCTGTTTCTGCGCCACCAGGATGCGCTCGATATCCTTCTCGACTTCGCTGAAGGGTCGATTCTTGTATTCTGCTTTGTGCTGCTCATAATACTGGCGCATTTCCACCTTGTCCGGTTTCAGCTTGTCCGCGTGCATCTCGCCGGCCAGCGCGTCCAGGTTGATCTCCTCGACCAGGTGCTTGAGCTTATGCTTGACCTCCTTGCGCGCGGTCATGCCCTTCTGCCTGATCCACCGGTTGACCATTCTCTCCATCACGAGTTCTTTGAGGAGAACCCGATAGGATTCGACGGAGTTGAGAGGATGCGTCTCACACTTTTCTTGGGGTGAGCACTTGGAGTGATCGTATCCGTGTTTGTCACAAACAGAATGCTTGCCGTGGCGAGCGACCGTCTTGTTGATGTAATCGCGCAGCCCACTTGCGGTGACCTCGCCGCCCACAAAGGTCGCGACCACATCCTCGCCGATGCGCTTCTCGACCTGCACGATTTTGACCTTCTCCGCCTGCTCCTGTTTGACCCCCAGCATGATGAGCGCAAGGGTCAGCGCGGCCACGCCAACCACCGTCATGGCAATCGCAAGCTTCTGAGACATTCGGTCCACTCCAGTTGTCGTGCACGAGAAGGCAGGAAGACGCGTGCTCAGCAGGTACACTTTGAGCACGGACGAGTCGTGAGGCGGGATCGGTGCGCGGAGAGGACGTGGGCTGATCCAACCTCCGGTGGCGCCCGCGCTCAGGGCCCTGCGGACCCAAGCCGGTGGGCGCCTGCGGCCCAACTTGAGGCTAGATCAGTAACGCGGAGTGGAGCACAAAGAGAGGGGGCAACGAGGATTCACCCGAGGGTCTCGTTGCCGCGAGGGGGAGGGATGGGTGGAGGGGAGACTGCGACGGGGACGATACATCCCATTTCTGTATCGGCTGCTTCCCATCGTGGTAGGCGTTCAACCCCCGAAACTCGTCGAGTGCGACAGGCTTGGCCAGAGCAATGTGGTGATGGTGGTCCTTTTTCGATGGCCCCTGGCTATGCACCTGGCCCGCCTGGCGAGCGTAGCAGCAGTAGACCCCAACACCCAAGAATACGCCCACCACTCCTATCGCCAGAAGGGTTGCCGTATGCGCCCCCCTCGTTCGTCTTCGGATGGCGACAATCATGGAGTCCCTAGTCATGGCCGAAATGTCTCGACGGTGTGGCGACAAAAGCGGTCTTGGCAGGTGCGCTCGCCGACCTGCTCGAAGGATTACGAACCGGTCCCCAAAACTCGGACGCTGAGTGGGTCGAGCATCAGGGCAGCAGGCTCACGGCCACGCTCAAGCGGGATAAAGCGAGGCGGCGATTCGGGTACTTCTACCCCGTCTATACGCTGCAAAGGGGATAGCGTTTGAGGTTTTCTGCGGCTACTAGCGCCCGGCACTCGTTCGCGGCGGCCGCCGGCGTGAAGAATCGAGTTATTGACAAACTCGCGGGGCACATAACTGAGGCCATGAGGCGGCGTCACCGGCATCTGTGCCCCAGACGCCGGAAGGACGCGAGGGGCATGTCCGCTCGCATGTGTCGCTCTGCATTTGGTGGAAATGCTGGCGCCGAGACTCACCCCTGTCCGTTGTATCTGGCTTTCAAGTAACGCGCTAACGGATCCTGTCGCCGAATACGCCACAAGTAGCGACGATAGGCTGGCTTGAGACAAGACACCACCCTTTCGCAACGGCGCCTCCCTCGCGCCGCCCCCGGACTCGAATCACTTCAGCATCTGGAACGCGGCCTCGCCCGGCCGCAGGGTGAACGAACGGCCCAACGCGTCGAACGACACGGCGCGGGCCGCGATGCAGGCGAAGACGTAGCCGGCCCGGCCATCGGGCAGGCGCCACGCGCTGTGCAGGACGCTGGGGACCTCAAGCACCGTCCTCGTCTTCTTGCGCCAGTCGTAGAAGTTCAACTCACAGGGCGGCACGTTCAGCGCAGGGGAAGCCACCCGCTGTCCGAAGACGAGAAACTCCCGAGCCGGCCCGCGCCACAGGGCGACGTGCGCGCGCAGCAGCCGGCGCTGGAATGCGTGCGTGGAACGCGGGTCGAACCACCGCGTCCACACAGACGCGCCGGGCGTCTTGCCGCAAACCAAGTTCGCGGCCTGCTGGTAAAGCGCGACCGGCCACGGCTTGTCGCTTGCCAGGCAAGAGTCGCCTCCGTAGCCAAGCATATAGTCGTGGTACACGTGCGTAAAAAGTGGGACGCCTAGGACCCCGCGGCCTGACCGCGGCCAGCTCGCCTGCTTGTAGTCGCGGGCGTGGTAGACGTCGAGCACGGGGATGAAGAACTCGCCTGGCTCTTCCATCGAGAACGCGAAATGTGGATCCTTCGCCTTTCCCTTGCGTCGAATCTCCGCAAACAGGTTGTAGAGGCTTTTCGCACACCAGCTCCCGCCGCCGGGCGGATGCGAGTGTTTCGGATGGTAGCACAGAGGCAGCCCGCCGCCGACGATCCCGTCGGCTTGCACGCAGTCGATCCCCAAGTCCTGGCACCGCATGGCCGATCCCAGCAGAATCTCCCGCGCCAACGGTGTGGCCGAGCAGATTTGCGCATACTGCCCGATGCCATCCGTTGGCTTCCCGAAAACAAGCGGTTTGCCGGCGGGGTTTGAGACCGCGTACGGCCGGCCCCTCTGGTCGAACGCGGCCTGCTGGTCGATAACGACTCCATCGCGCTTCTTGTGCAGCGTCCACTTGAGCCCTGAGAGGAACACGAGCGCGCGGTGGCCGCGTGCGTGAAGCCCGCTCACGGCCGCTCGGAACGCGTCGGCGCCGCCGAAGGGCGGGAAGTAGTCTGGCGTGACCCACGGCCCGCGTTTCTCCCAGGCCATCAACATGAACGTGACCGGCCCCCCAAGCACCTCCCGCCAAGCCTCGGCCTGCTTCACCACGTCCGGCAGACGGTTGGCCATCTTCTTGTCCCGGTCTTGTCCGCGCAGTGAGAACGCGTAAAAGAGCGATGGCTCGGTGAGCCACTTGGGCACGTCGCCCGCGGCCACGCGTTCGGCGAGCGTGCGCCGGCACCAGGGCTGCTTCACGGCCCACGCGCGATACAAGTCCGCCGCGGCCTCCCACGAGGTTGTGTCGGGGCCGAACGCGCCGCGGAACGTCGTGAGCGCCATGTCGTACGACAGCTCCCACTCGCGCCGCGGCGTGCGGGACAACAGGTGCGCCACGTTCAATTCGATTCCCTGGCCCACGCGCCGCGCGTTGAGCATCTTGGTGTGCGCCTGGGCGTCGTATGCGGCCAGGTAGAGTCCGGCCCGCTTGTCGTAGAGGGCCATGAGCTGCATCGACGCCCCGCCAGGGTACGGCAGCGCTCGATAGATGCCATTCTTCAACGGGTCGCGCACGATGCTCCCATCGCAGAGAGGCAGGAGCGCGGCATCGTCTTCCCCTGAATCGCCCAGTGGCAAGGCGACGCGCAGGATCGGGAAGCGGACCCACGAAAGCGACCGCGGCGGGTCGCACTTCACGGCGATGCGGCCGAAGATGAACGGGCTACCCGGCCGCACGCGAAACGTGCACGTGACCGCGATCGGCGCTTGCGCGTGCCGCGCCACCTCGATACGCAGGCCGTCCGGGAGCCGCTGCACCTTGATCTGCGCGGCATCCCGCGACGTGATCCGCAGATCGGGCGCCGCAAATGCCAACTCGTAGAGCGGAGCATTGGGATCGAGCGCGAACTCGCACCCTGTCGCCTTGTCGATCAACGACATCAAGCGGCCGCTCGTCGGATCGACTCGCAGGCGCGTCGCGACGCTCTCCACCTCGAGCGCGGCGCCCCAGAGGGGCGGCCCGAGAAGAACCAATGCGGCAAAGAACGTTCGCATTCTCATTGCGGCTTCTCCGTGCCTTCTTGAGAAAAAGATGGCGTTCCGATTCACGAGGACGATTCGTACGGAACGCCTTCCCTGCCCAACGCCCACTCGAAGGGCCCCCGCAAGCGATCCTGCGTTTCCTCCATCCAGTCATGCAGCATGCCCATCATGTGGTGCCGGATGTCTTTGTACGCCGGGTCGCCGACCCGATTCGTCACCTCCCACGGATCTTTTTCGAGGTCGTAGAACTCGTCGATGTCCGTGGCGTTGAAGACGTACTTGTGGTTCTCGTGGCGAATCATGCGCTGCGAAACGAGCAGGGCCATGCCATGCGATTCCGACACGACGTGATCTCGCCAGGCGACGTCGCCCGCGTTGGGGTCGAGCAATGGGGCGAGACTGCTCCCTTGCACGCCGGCCGGGGGCGCGAGGCCGGCCGCGGCCAGCAAGGTCGGCATGATGTCGGCGGACGAGGCGAACCGCTCCTCCCGCTCGCCGCGGCGCATCCCCGGCCCGGCGATGATGAGCGGAATCCGATACGTCTCTTCGTACATGAAGTAGCACTTGTCCATCAAGCCGGCGTGCATGCCCAGCGAGTCGCCGTGGTCGGCCGCGAAGACGATCACCGTCTCCTTGTCCATGCCCAGCTCAGACAGGCGGCCCAGCATCCGGCCGATCTGGTCGTCGATCATCGTGGTGAACGCGTGGGACAGGCGGATTCGCTCCTGCCAGAACTCCCAGGGCCGATCAATGCAGTCGGGCCGCATGACCTGGCGGTGAATCGCCGGCTTGTCCGCCTTGTCGTCGCGGAAATTGCCGTGTTCAGGGATGGGGGCATCCTTGTACATGTCCACGTACTCTTGGGTTGAGAAGTACGGAGGATGCGGCCCCCAGAAGTTGCACCAGATGAAAAACGGCTTCTCTTGTTCTTTGAAATCCTTGGCAAAGCGGTCCATCTGGCCCATGGCTTCTTGAGCGAGGAAGTACGGCACGGTGGCTTCAATGGGGCCTTTGACAATGCCGCCTCGATGCCCGGCGTTGAGCGTCGTCTGCTCGATCTCGTACGAGAGGCCGTTCGATTCCAGATACTCCTTGTATTCCGGATACCCGAAGCCGCCCCCGCCGTGGCCGGGGAAGTTGTGTCCTTCGAATCCGAAATGCTTGGGCAGCGATTTCGCGCCCAGGTGCCACTTGCCCACGTAGCCCAGGTTGTAGCCCGCCCCCCGGAGTTGCTCGGACAGGACGTGCGGCGCAACCTGGAATTCGCTCATCTCGCAGCCGGGGCCATGGACGTTCGTGGTCACTTTGTGCGTGTGCGGATACTGGCCCGTCATGAGGGTGCCACGGGCCGGCGAGCACACGGAACAGGTCGTGTAGGCGCGGTCGAACGTTACGCCGCGGTCAGCGATGCTGTCGATGTGAGGAGTCTTGCAGACGGGTGCGCCGTAGGCGCCGACCGCGTCGCAGCGGTGTTGGTCCGTGAAGATGAACAGGATGTTCTTTTTCGGGGTCAAGGAGGGCGCCATTCACTTCTCCATGCAGAATGTTACGACAGTGTAGAGGGGCAGAAACCGCTCGGCCATTCCCTCGCCCAGGCCCACGAGCACGACCATAGAGAGCAGGCCGACGATGCTCCGCCTCAGCCCGAAGAACCCGCGGAAATGGCGCCACTCTCTCATGCCGTGCGCCATACCCATGCTCTTTGATCGAGTGCGACGCCAACTCGGTGGCGCAATTGCAGCCGGCGCGTACGATGGCGAGCATCCGATCTCTCTGCGGCAGAACGAATCTCGACTTTCGCATGGGTCGGCTCACGGCGCGATGTCTCCTGGCTGCAACACGAGCACCCAATCGTTGCCGCGTTGGACCGGCCCGGGCGGATCGAATCGGCGTTGGCCGTCTGAGGCGGCCACGGCGATTTCGCGGTCGTGTCCGGTCCTTGGATCAAACCAACGAGCGTGCAGGCGGCCCTTCTTGAACTGGCCAAGATCGACCGTGAACGGCTCGCCCTGCGGTGTGTAAACCAGCGCGTACCTTCCCTGCTTCCCGCCGGCGGCTGAGATGCGCCGGTGCACGGCGAGCGATTTGTGCCCGCCATTATCCGACGCGGCGACAAGCCCTTCGAGGGGCACACGGCTCGTCGGAGGAAAGGACTCCATGAGCCTGCGAAGGTATTGCATCTGCACGCGGCCGGGCAAGTCGAGGCTTTGCCGCCATTTCCCCTTTCCGCCCTCCACTGGCGAGTCGAACCCGTAGATGTTCCAACTGCCGTATGTATGGCCAAACGCGCCGGCAAAGACCGACTGCCACGCCTGCACGCGCACTTCCCAGGCATTCACGGGCGGCTTCTTCCACGTCGCCCCCTCATACCACGGTTCGAGATTGACAATCGGTTTTGTGGGCTGGCGAGCGGAGTCGGCTGAAATTGTGCGCACGATAGCGTTCGCCGGCCGCAGCCCGATCTGCGCGCCATTGAAATCGAGCCACGCCGCGTTGTGAAACCACTTCGACGAGGTGCTATGGCCGCGCGGGTGGTAGGTCATGAGCGTCGCGTCCCACTTGGCCTTGCCGTCGAACTTATCCTCGCCCGCGACGCCATCAGCCACCCCCTCCGCCATTGCGTTCCAGCCCTGGAATCCCATGGGCGCGACGCGCTTGGAATCGTCCGGGTTGACATCAATTCCTATCCCCCAGATGAGGTTGGTCTTGTCCCGAAAAAGCGCGCCGAGCGCGCGTCCGTATCGATAGGCCTCTTCGCGCGTGCGACAAAACGGGCCGTGGTTGTCCTTCCGTCCTGGCGCGCCGGCGACGAGGAGCACGTAAAGCTCCCGTGCGGCCGCCTCGTCCATGACCCACCCCAGGTATTCCCAATACCGCGGGTTCAGGCGCCACGGCTTGCCTTCGAGGTACGGCGCGTTTCCGTAAGCATTCTTGCCGTCGTGCAGCGCCCAAGTGTTGACGGACATGAGCTGAATCACAGTGAACCGCTTCGCGTTGGCGTCGTCGAGGTAGCGCAACACGTCGTCTTTCTTGAGGTTTTGATGGAGGGCCCACGCGGTATCGCCGAGCCAGAAGAACGGCCGCCCGTTCGTGCGGACGAGAAACCTACCCGTGCGGTCCACTCTGAGCCTGGGAAGCTCTCGTCCCGCATTTGCAGACGTTGCGCGGGCCTGCGCCTAAACGAGGAGGCATACAAAGAGGGCCATGCTGTTCACGATTCTCATTTCGACTCCTTATTCAAGCAGCGTAGACACACGGGATCGAGGTAGCGCCTGGCTGTCAAGCCCGAAGGGCTGACACATACCAGCCCAGGGCGCAGCCCTGGGTAGGCTTCACTCGCCGAACTCACAGAGCCCCAAAGGGGCGGCTCATTGGCTCAGCGCGCTCGGCTCTGCGAACGGTGTGTCGCCCCGTTGGGGCTTGCCCTGTCCATGGCGGCCTCGTTCCCAGGGCTGCGCCCTGGGCGGGTATGTTGCACCCCTCTCGGGGTGCAGAGGGTCTGGCCTGCCACGGTGGGACAGGATCGCTTGGCGACAGCAAGTGCTCGAATCTCGGATGAGCCCTTCAGTCTTCATCGGCAGGATCGCCCGCGAGGTCTGTGCCAAAGAGAGCGAACCAGAGCGTGCCGAGTGCGCCGAACGCGGAGGCGGCCAGGAGGTTCATCGCCGGGCTCCTCATCCAGAGGAACGCGCCGCCAAACGCGGCCACGGACACCACGACGTCTCGAAGCAGGTAGTAGAGCCCAAACATGGCCGCCTTCCGCCCTTCCGGCGCGAGGTCCATGATGAGGGCCTTGCGCGTGGGCTCACCAAACTCCTTGAGGCCCCGAAGCGCGAACGCTCCGGCGAGCAGCACGAAGTTTTGGCAGAACAGCAGCGCGAGAGGGAACAGCGTGAAGAAGACGAACGTCGCCACCACGAACGGTTTCTTGTGGCTGCGGTCCGCGAAGTATGCGACCGGGATGTAGATCAGCATCGCGGTGGCCATCTCGATCGTCGTCAGGATGCCGAATTGGAACGCCGTGACCGGCGTGTGGATGGCTTTCATGCACCAGATGACCACGAACGCGTAGGGGATCTGCTCGCAGAAGCGCACGAGGATGTCCGAGACCAACAGATTCCGGAGGGCAGGGCTCATCTGGCGGAGTACGACCAGCGGGTTCTTTTCGGCAGCCGACGCGCGGCCTCCTTCCGCCTTCTCCCGAGGCTCATCGGCGATCAGCAATTGCTGCAACACGATGGCGACTCCGGCCATCACGAATGCCACGATGAACGCCGCCCGCACGCCGTCCCGCTCGCCCCATGCGCCGATGCACAGGCCGCCGATCACCGGCCCCAACGCCATGGGAACGCGGCGCACCAGCGAGTGCATGGACACGCCCATGGTGCGCTTGTTCTTCGGCAAGGCCTTGGCCACGAGGCCCATGGTCGCCGGCAGTGAGATCGCCGTCCACGATAGGAAAAAGGCCGCGCCCGCGATGACGGCTTGCCACGTTGGGATGAGGATGACGATCAGGAAGCCGCCCATGGCCAGGAGGTTGAACACGATCAGCGCGCGCTTGGTGCCGATCCGGTCGGCGAGGTAGCCGCCGGGGAAGGAGTAGAGCGCGGACAGCAGGTTGTCCAGGCCGTTGAGGAGCCCCACCGAGATCGCGCCGCCGCCAAGCGCCACCAGGTAGATGGGCAGAAACCGCTCGGCCATTTTCTCGCCCAGGCCCACAAGCACAACCATGGAGAGCAGGCCGACAATGCTCCGCCTCAGCCCGAAGAAATCGCTGAAATGGCGCCAATCTCTCATGTGAGGTCTCCATTACTCTCCGTGTCCAGCAATGGCGGCAATCTTGGCGTCCAGCCTCGCCCGTGCCGCACTCAGTACTCCCACTTCTCCACTGGCAGTCCAGTTCGATACAACAGCACACGCGGCTCGTATCCGTCGTCGGGCCGGGGGCGAGTGGGGCCGCTCCACTGCATGCGGCAATCTTGCCGCCAGGGGCGACGCTCCCAGATGGGGCCGCGCAGGGGGTCGCGGGTGCGGTTCATCCAGGCGAGCAAGCGGTCGTGCAGATCGTCGCGCAAGGCCGCGTGAGCGGGCGACTCGATCAAATTGGCCATCTCGCCAGGGTCTTCGGCCAGGTCGTACAGCTCGTCCGTGTAGTGCAAATTGACCACGAGCTTGTGCCGGCCATCGAACACACAGCGGATCGGCTGGAACCCGCCGAGGCCGTCGTGGTCCAGTTCGAACCGATTGAACTCGATGAAGATCTCGTCCTGCGGCCGGTGCATCGGGTTCGCGACCGTGTCCATCAGGCTCACGCCGTGGAGGAACGGCGGCGGGTCGAGCCCGGCCGCTGCGAGGATCGTGGGCACGATGTCCGCGTGCGAGACCGGGTGCTCGCAAACCGCTCCCTTCGGCGCGCAGCCCGGCCAGCGCACGATGAACGGCACGCGCACGATCTCCTCGTACATCGTCGGGCCCTTGCCGGTGAGCTGGTGAGCGAAATCGTGGTGGCCGTGGTCGGACGTGTAGATCACGAGCGCATCCGGCGCGAATTGGTCGACCGCGTCGAGTACGCGGCCGATCTCATAGTCCACGAACGCGTTGCACCCGAAGAACATGGGCCGTTTGAACGACTTCATGCCGCGGGCGAATTTGTGCTCCGCGGCCCATTCGCGCTGGTGCGCGGGCTTATTGGCCAGCGTGTCGTTCGTGTTCTCGCCAAGCGCATACTCGTAGTCCACGAACATGTCGCAGAACGGCGGCGGGCAGGTGCACGGGCCGTGGGGCTCGTCGTAGGAGACCGCGAGGAAGAACGGTTCGTCCGCGTGCTTGGACAAGAAGTCGACCGCGCGGTTCGAACAGCGATGCGCGTACGTGTCGTCTTCGGTGATTCCGTGTTCGTGGATCTTCTCACGCGAGTTGAGATCCTGGCGCCAGCGCAGACGCTCGTCTGGCGACAATTCGTCGAGGTAGTTGCGGATGTCGTACCAATACTCCGGGTCCCACCCCGGCGGGCAGATGCCGTTGCCGAAGTAGTCCGTGCCATCGAGATGCCACTTGCCCATGTACGCAGTGTGGAAGCCGTTGTCCGCGAGGCGCTGGCCGATGGTGCGGATGTTGTCGCCCATGGGCACGGCATTGCCCAGCACGCCGTTGGTGTGTGGGTACGTGCCGGTGAAAATGCCCGCCCGCGCGGGCCCGCACACCGGCTGGCACGTGTACCCGCGGTCGAAGCGTATGCCCTCGCTCGCAAGCCGGTCGATGCACACGGTCTGAAGCTCGGGGCGGCCATAGCACCCGACCTTGTCCGCGCCCTGCGAGTCCGTCATGATGAACACAATCTTGCTGGCTTGGGGCATGAGACTCCTCTTGTCTGTCGTGCATCCTATGAA
>JAJRTI010000275.1 GCA_024278415.1 Planctomycetota bacterium
GCATTATACCCCCCCGGCATGCGCTCGCCCAGCGCGGGCCTTCGCCATGCCATTTGCGTTGTGAGCCTCCATCGTGCCGGGTAGCCGCTTTTGGGACAGCGAGACTTTCGGGCGTTTGCCCCGAGGGGCAACGGATATCAGCCCAGGGTTGCGAACATTCGCTACCCTGGGCATAGAGGATGCGCGAGTCTAACGTTCCCTGAAAGGCAACCGGAAACGCCCCATGCTCATCCACGTCCCGGATGGACCAATCTGCTGATGAACCACCCGTGCATTCCGCATCCCTTTCAGGGATGTCGTCTGCGGAACGCGCATGGCCCTCCCAAGGTAGCTTCGCAACCTTGGGCTGATATCCGCATCCCCGTTGGGGATGGCCGCATCGAGGCGCCCCCGGGCTTGGGGTCGAATCAGACTCACTGCCTCCAATCCATGTCGTATTCCCAATGCTTTCGACCAAGCGCGGGGTAAAGATCTTCTGGCGCGGCCCCCCTCGCCACATGCCATGGGCCTTTGTGATCAACGCGAGTGCCTATCCATTGGCGGCCTGGCATGCCCGCGTTGACATCGCGCGACCCCTTTGGTATCGTGGCCGGCCCGCTTCGTCTGCCAGCAGCCTCCGTACGACCAGGGCCTGTGCGCCTATCCGGTTTCCTCGTGCACGATGGGGCTGCTTCCCTCTTCCGCAGGAGTCCATCATGGCCGACGCGGCCCCCGAACCGTCCAACGAAGACATCGATCTGATCATGAAGCTGCGCGATGCGCGGGAGCGCTTGGCCGGCGAGGTCGCCAAACGCATTGTGGGCCAGGGCGAGATTGTGGACCAGTTGCTCGTAGCGCTCTTCTGCGGCGGCCACTCGCTCATGGTCGGCGTGCCCGGGCTCGCCAAGACCCTCATGGTGCGTACCATCGCGTCCATCCTCGACCTCAAGTTCAGCCGGATCCAGTTCACGCCCGACCTCATGCCGTCGGACATCACGGGCTCGGAGATCATCGAGGAAGACGCGGCCGGCCACCGGCAGTTCAAATTCATACACGGCCCGGTGTTTGCCAATATCCTGCTGGCCGACGAGATCAACCGTACGCCGCCCAAGACGCAGGCCGCGTTGCTGGAGGCCATGGAGGAGCACAACGTCACCGTGGCTGGGCAGACCTATGCGCTTGACGAGCCGTTCTTCGTGCTCGCCACGCAGAACCCCATCGAACAAGAGGGCACGTACCCACTGCCCGAGGCGCAGGTCGACCGGTTCATGTTCAACATCTACATCGACTACCCGCCGCTGAGCGACGAGATCGAGATCGTCGAAATGACGACCGCGGTGCAGGACGTGCATACGGACCATGTGCTGACCGCGGAGGAGGTGCTCGCGCTGCGCGACGTGGTGCGCAAGATTCCTGCGTCGCGGGAGGTGGTCACGTACGCGGTGGGCCTATCGTCGTGCACGAGGCCGACGGGGCTGGGCAAGGACATCGAGTGGGTGGACCGCTACGTGCGCTGGGGCGCGGGCATCCGGGCCTCGCAGTACCTCATCCTCGGCGCCAAGGCGCGGGCTGTGCTGCGGGGCAACTACTGTGTCGGGTATGAGGACGTGAAGGCGGTGGCGCCGGCCGTGCTGCGGCACCGCATCATCACCAATTTCCACGCCGAGTCGGAAGGGATCAAGCCGATCGACCTGGTGAACCGCCTGCTCGAAGAGCGGGGCGAGCCCTTCGACGTGGCCCTGTCCTGAGGCGCATGTGAGAGGCTACCCCAAGCAACTGTGGATGGTTTTGTCTGAACCGGGCGAGGCCATGTACCGGTTGGGCCAAGAGAAGCCAGTGGGCGCGGCGGTGGCGACCGCGTTCGCGCCGGGGCTGCTGTTCATGGGCATCGCGTTCGCCATGGCCGGCAAGAACCTGCCGGCAAAGGTTGTCGCTTACGGGCTGCTGGGCGACGTCGCCTCCACACTGGTCTATCTCGTTTTTGGCGCCGCGATCTGCCATCTTGTCGCGCGCTACGTGGCCGGCGGCCAGGGCGAGTGGCGGCAGATGCTCGTGGTCTATGGGTTCTCGTTTGCCGTGCGTTTCCTGGACTCGATCGTGTTCGCCATGCCCAACGCTGGGATCATGCCGCGCATGATCTTCATGATCTGGCAAGGCGTCATCATTGTCATCGGCATCAAGGAGGTGTACGGTTTCGCCTGGGGCCGCGGGGTCGGCAGCGCGCTTGCTGGGTTTGCCACGGTGGGCTCGCTCATGCAGGTCGCACCGCTGTACGTGATTCCGCTTTTCCACGTGCCCGACCTCGGGTCGAATGGCAAGCCCATCACGCAAGCGCTCGCCACGCCCAACTTGCTCACCAACCCCGGCTTTGAGGATTTGGAACTCGGCACCATCGAGCAACCCAAACCTGAAGCCAAGGCGGATGCCAAGGCGGATGCCAAGGCGGATGCCAAGGGCAAGGCCGCGGAGCCGGCCAAGGCCCCGCCGCCTGCGAGCCCATTCGCTCGCCGCACCGGGCCCCGGCCCATTCGCAAGGGCTGGCACCCGCAACGCTTCATCTCGCTCCCGGGAGTTGAGTTCGGCCGGGACACGACCGTGGCTCACAGCGGCAAGGCGTCCGCGTTCGTCGCCAAGAAGGGCCTGGCGCTCGGCCAGCCACACGTGGTCGCTCAGGTCGTCGAGCGGTTGCCTTCGCGTGGCGCGATCCAAGCCTCCGCGTGGGTCAAGACCGACGACGTGACCATGGCCATGTTCATGCTGGGACTGCTCAAGAAAGATGGCCGCATGGAGCAGTATTACCCCAAGACTCTCAGCGGCACGCACGGCTGGCAGCAGCAAGGCGTCGCCGCCACGCTCACCGCGGACGTGGCCGCCGCGGTCGTTGGCTTCGGCATGTGGGGCAAGGGCACCGTCTGGGTCGACGACGTCGCGCTGCGCACGGAGTTCGAGCCGCCCGCAGCCACCACGACGGCCGGTCCCGCCACGACGGCAACGGCAGGGCCCGCCGCTTCCACCACCACCGCGGCGCCGGCCGCCACCCAGACCGCAGCGCCCGCGGCCAAGGACGCGGTCGCCCCGCCGTCGTTCGGGTCCAAGCCCGGCAAGTGATTGCCCGTTCCCGGGGGTGGACAGAATGGACGGAGGGGGCAGCCGCCCACGTGTGGCCCCGGTCCGCTCTGTCCATTCTGTCCACACAGATCGAAAAAGCGAAAATGGAAGACCCCCGCGACTACCTGGACCCCAAGGTCCTCGCCAAGATCGACAACCTTGAACCGGTCGCCAAGTTCATCGTCGAGGGGTACATGCTGGGTCTCCATCGCAGCCCCTACCACGGCTTCAGCGTCGAGTTCTCGTCCTACCGCAAGTACGCGCCCGGCGACGAGTTGAAATTCGTGGACTGGCGCGTCTATGGCCGCACCGACAAGTTTTACGTCAAGCAGTTCGAGGAAACCACGAACCTCAACTGCTACCTTGCGCTCGACCTCAGCGGCTCCATGGCCATGGAAGAAGACGGCGTGAGCAAGCTGCGCTACGCCAACTTCATCGCTGCGGGCTTGGCGTACCTCATGCTCAAGCAAGGCGACGCGGTGGGGCTGGCCATGTGCCATGAGAGGCGCTTCGACATGGTGCCCGCGAGCGGCCGGCTGAACCACCTCTACGCCGTGCTGCGCCAACTCGTGGCCGCGGAGCCGGGGGGCCGCACGCAACTCGGCCGGCACATGGAGCTGCTCGCACAGAACGTGCGCGGCCGCAGCCTTGTGGTCATCGTGTCGGACCTGCTCGTGCCCGCGGCCGAGTTCGCGGAAGCGATTCGCTTCTTCCGATACCGCGGCCACGAGGTGATCGTGTTCCACGTGCTCACCCCGGCCGAACGCACGTTTCCCTATGTGAAGCAAACGAACTTCATCGACATGGAAGACGGCCGCTCGGTGGTGACCGAGCCGGGCATGATCCGCACCGAGTATCTGCGGCTGCTCGAAGAGCACATCGAGGGCTTGCGCGACGTGTGCGTTGAGCAGGAGTGCGACTTCCTTTCCCTCAGCACGACGGATGACTTGGGGCCGGTGCTGATGACGTATCTTGCGCGGCGGGCCGCGTATGTGTGACAGATGAGGGATGAGAGATGAGAGATAAGGGATGGCAGACGGACGGCGCCCCATGAACACACGGCCACATGAGAAGCTCGATGTTTACCGAATCGCTCACGCGCTGGCGCTGCGTGTCCATCGCCTCACGTTTAGGCTTCCCAAGTTCGAGCTGTACGAGGAAGGGAGTCAAGCCAGGAGATCGTCCAAGTCCGTGTCCAACCAGATCGTTGAGGGCCATGCGCTCAGGCGCCACAAGGCCCAGTACGTGCAGTATCTTGCGAGGGCGTACGGATCGGCAGAGGAGACCATCGAACCCCTGAGGTACATCATCGAGACAGGTTCTGTTCGTGCCGAGGACCAGGATGAGGCGGCCTCTTTCCTTGCAGAATATGGCGTTCTGGCCAGAAAAGTGTACAACTACATGACGTCGGTCCAGCAGCGACACGACACCTCGTTCTACGTTCGGGAGGAAGAGGAAGGCTGGGGCATTGACACCCAGGACACCGATCTCTGATCCCTGATCCCTCATCCCTGATCCCTAATCCCTAATCCCTAATCTCCCCGCCCAATGTTCGTCGACCACGCAACTCTCCACGTTATTGCCGGCCGAGGAGGCGACGGCTGCGTCAGCTTCCGGCGGGAGAAGTACGTACCCAAGGGCGGGCCGGACGGCGGCGATGGCGGCGATGGCGGGAGCGTGATCCTCAGGGTTGACGAAAAACTGATGACGCTGCTCGACCTCACGCAGCGGCAGCAGTTCCTCGCCAAGAATGGCAAGCCGGGCCGGGGCAAGAACTGCCGCGGCGCGAGCGGGCCCGATCTGGTGCTGCGCGTGCCGCCTGGCACGATTGTGAAGGACGCGCACACGGAACTCATCATCCGCGACATGACCACCCCGGGCTTCGAACTGGTCGTGGCCCAAGGGGGCAAGGGCGGACGCGGCAACAAGCGGTTCGCCACCTCTGAGAACCAAACCCCACGCGAGGCCGAACTGGGCGAGCCCGGCGAGGAGCGCCGGCTGCTGCTCGAACTCAAGCTCATCGCGGACGTGGGCCTCGTCGGCATGCCCAACGCGGGCAAGTCCACCCTCATCTCGCGCGTCTCCGCCGCGCATCCCAAGATCGCGTCGTACCCCTTCACCACGCTCCAGCCCCAGCTTGGTATCGTGGACGTAGACGGATATCGGCGCTTCGTCATGGCCGACATCCCGGGCCTGATCGAGGGCGCGCACGCCGGCCACGGCCTCGGCGGCGAGTTCCTCCGGCACATCGAGCGCACGAAGATCATCGCCCACATGATCGACATGGGCCCGATCTCCGGCCCCTCGCCCATCGACGCGTACCATGCCATCCGCCGCGAGATGGAACTCTACAGCAAGGAGCTTGCGCAGAAGCCGGCAATCGTCGTGGCGAACAAAATGGACCTCACCGATGGCGAGACGTGGGTCGAACTGTTCCGCGACGAAACTGGCATCGAGCCCGTGCCCATCTCCGCGGTGACCGGCCAGGGCGTGCCGGCCCTCATCGCTAAGCTTGTGGAGGTGCTGTTCCATGACGCTGACTGATCTGCTCAAGACCACCGTTGGCCGCCAGGCGTCGGACCTCTACCTCAAAGCCAACGCCAAACCCGCGCTGCGCGTTAACGGCCGGCTGCGCTTCCTCGACGCTCCGCCCGCGACGGCCGACTTCACCCGCAAGGCCTATCGCGAGGTCGCGGACGAGCGCGCCCGGGAGATCTTCGAGCGCGAGGGCGAAGTCGACGTGTCCCATGAAGTCGAAGGCGTTGGCCGGTTCCGCGTCAACATCTTCAAGCAGCAGGGCCTCGTGAGCATGGTCTGCCGGCACGTCAAATACGACATCCCCTCGCTCAAGGAGCTGCGTCTGCCCCACCGCACGCTCTCGCAGATGGTATCCCAGACCCGCGGGCTCATTCTCGTCACCGGCATCACCGGCAGCGGCAAGTCGACCACGCTCGCATCCATGATCGAGTACATGCACCAGACGCAGAGCAAGCACGTGGTCACAGTCGAGGATCCCATCGAGTACGTGTACACGGACAAGAAGTGCCTCATCGACCAACGCGAGTTGCGCGACGACACCCTCACGTACACAAGCGCGATGCGGCACGTGGTGCGCCAAGCCCCTGACGTGATCCTCATTGGCGAAATGCGCGACCGCGAGACCATGATCGCGGCGATCAACGCGGCCGAGACCGGGCACCTCGTCATGTCCACCCTCCACACGGTCAACGCGTCGCAGACCGTGGAGCGCATTATCAATTTCTTCGAGCCCCACGAGCACGAGTTCATCCGCCTCCAGCTTTCACTGCTGCTCATCGGATCCATCTCGCAGCGCCTCGTGCCCACCGCAGACGGCAAAGGCCGCGTGCCCGCCGTCGAGATCCTCACCAACAGCCCGCGCGTCCGGGAACTCCTGCGCAACGGCGAGGTGCTCGACCTCTACCACGCGATGAAGGAGGGCGATTTCTACGGCATGCAGACCTTCAACCAGTCGCTCATCAAGTGGATCCAGTCGGAGACAATCACGATCGAGGATGCGGCCGCCGCGTCGGACGACCCCGACGAATTGCGGCTGGAGATGGAGGGAGTCCCTCTCGGCGGCAAGCGCAGCGACGTGCTGCTGCGATGATTGCAGAATGGTTGATGGTTAATGGTTGATGACGGAATGTATGCGGGCTCTCCGCCATCAACCATCCCCCTTCCTCTCCAGGTTCACGTCGTCCACCCACATCTCCGTGCTCTCGCGCAGGGAGCAGCCTATGGACAGGGAGAGCTGCTTGGCCCCGGCCGGGGGCTTCATGGCCCACTCGCAGCGCTTCCACTCGGCCGTGCGCGGGAAATCGTAGCGGCCCTGTTTGATCTTGCCGGCATCGCCGCGCCACTGGTAGTAGACGCGGCCGGGGGCCTGGGCGCCGGCCGCTTGCTTCACCCACAGGCTCAGCACATACGTCTCCTCAGGGCGCACGTACGGGAACGCCTGTGAAACGCCCGCATGCGACTTGCCGTCCGCGTCGCGCACGTAGATGCAACGTTTGCCGGCCCGGGCCTGGTCGTCGACGACCTTCAGCTCCGCGTCGCCGCCGGCCTGCACGCGCCAGCCCACGAGGCGGCC
>JAJRTI010000276.1 GCA_024278415.1 Planctomycetota bacterium
CGCCGCGAGTGCCAAATGAAGTTGATGCACGACTCTTTGCGCCTTCGCGCCTTTGCGTGAGACTCCCTCTCACTCCACCTTCCGAATCCGCAGGTTCTCAATCACAATCGAGCCCTTCTTGTAGATGCCCAAGATCAGCGCATAGTTGTCTCGATCGCCGGTGGACAGGCGCTGCTCCTTGTGTCCGGACTCGCCTTCAGCCGCTCGGAACCTGATGGGGCCGATCTGGTTTTTGCGGTCGTTGCCGGGCCGCAGCGTGTAGTAGAACGCGGCGTCTTCGGCGCCGAGGCCGTGCGATCTGTAGTCGAACTCGACCACGTATTCGCTGTTTGGCTTGAACAGACCCTTGGGCGTGGTGAGGATGCGGTTCCACGCCGAGCCCTTGGCCAGCGTGTTCTTGGCGAGACGTTTGCGCTGGTACACCGCGCCGTCCTTGCCGGGTTCGGCCACCAGGCCGCCCTGCAAGTCGTCCAAGTCGAGCCACTCCATGACCGGCGACTCCACCGCGCGGTGGTGGTCGGCGATCTTCTTGGCGAGCGCCATGAACGCGTCTTGGTGCTTGGGGTCTGTCGCGAGGTTGTGCTTCTGCTCTGGATCGCTGGGGCGGTGGAAGAGCATGTGGCCTCCGCCGTTCTTGAGCACCAACTCATACGTAGGCGTGAAAATGCCCGCCCCTTGCAAGGACGAGTGGTGGATCTGCGCCTCGTCGGCCCACTTCATTTCGCCGCCGGCGAGCAGCGCGGACACGTCGCTGCCTTGCTCGCGGCCGGTCTTGGGCATGCCCATGAGACCCAGCAGCGTGGGCGCCACGTCCACCGAGGTGATGAATCTGTCGACGATCGTGTTGGGTTTGATCCGCTTCGGCCAACGCACGAGAAACGGCACTTGGTACGCGGTGCGATACCATTGGTTTTTGCCCCACAGGCCGTGTTCGCCCATGTACTCGCCGTGGTCGGTGGTGAAGACGACGATCGTGTTGTTGATCTGGCCGGTCGTCTCTAGCGTCCTGAGGATGCGGCCCACGTTGTCGTCGATGCACTTGACCTCGCCACAGTACTGAGCTTTGCGCCGACGCACGTCGGCTTCGCTGATCGGCCGGCCCTTGCCCTTCTTCCTCAGGCCCGGCACGAACGTGGCGGGCACGACCATGTCCGCTTCGTCGTACATCGTGTCGTACGGCTTACGCACGGTGAAGGGAGTGTGCGGGTCGGGGAAGCTCACGCAGTAACACCACGGCCTGGTGCGCTCGCGTTTGATGAAGTCGATGGTCTTGGTCGCGAGGTAGTCGGTGGTGAACGTCTTCTCGTCGCCGATGGCGCTGTATGGCTCGGCGGACGGATTGCCCTCCGCGTCCTCGACGATCTTCTTCCAGTGGCCGCGGTTGAACATGTAGCGGCAGTCGTCGAAGCCCATGGACCGATCGGGCTTCATGAAGCCCGGCTTGGGAGGGCCGTCTAGATGCCATTTGCCCGCGTAGCCGGTTCGGTAGCCGTGCCGTTTGAGCTGCTCGGCGATGGTGATTTCGTCGCGGTTGAGTTCGATGTTGTTGCGATAGGCGCCGTGCGCAAGCGGATAGCGGCCGGTGAAGAGGCAGCCGCGTGACGGGGTGCAGACAGCGCTGTTGACGATGAAGTTCGTGAGCATCGCGCCCTCGCGGCCGATGCGGTCGGTGTGCGGTGTGTCGATGAGCGTCTTGCCGTAGTTGGGCACGTGCTCGAGCCGACGCGCGTAGATGCTGAGGGACCACGAGCTTTGCTGGTCGGTATGGAGGATGAGCAGGTTGGGCTTGCCGGGGGCCACGCCGGCCGCGGTCTTGCTCATTGCTGCGCCGGCGACGACGGCCGCGCCGGTCTTGAGGAAGTCGCGTCGGGAACTCGTTGGCATCGTGGGTTCCTTGGTGTTGGGAGTCGCCGCGCGCGGCCGTGCCTGCCAGGGCCCGGGCTCTGGCGGGAAGCGCGTCTCGTGCACCCATCCCGAAGCCTGGCGGCTTCGGCTGCTCGCCGCGCTATCGCATCATCTCCAGCAGCTCCCCCACTTTCACGTGCGCGTAGGGCTGCTTGAACGCTGGCTGCGTCGCGGTCGCGTCCGTGACCCACAGCTCCAGCGTCTGGGGAGCGAAGATCACGTTGTGCAGGTTGCCGTTGGGGATGGCGACGTTCTTGTCCACGAGCGCGCACGCGCCGGCCGCGTCGATCTTGCCGTACGCGGCCTTCACGTTCGCCACGAGCGACTCGTAGCGCCGGCCCGACGACAGCAGCACCGCGTCTTTGACCGGGTGCGGCAGCAGCTTGTGCGCCTGGTTGGGCATCACCACCTCGAAGCTCTTCCATGACGTTGCGAGGCCCCGGGCCGAGGGGATCTTGCCGTCGGACACGACGTAGTAGTACTCGCAGGTGCGCGGCGTGTCTCGGAAAATCGCCACCGCCTCGTCGAGCGTGCCTGCTTGCTCGAGCACTTTGCGCACGAGCAGGCCCATGGACAGGCCGTCCCAGTGGCCCACGCCTCCGCCGCCCATTTCGCCCACTGCGACCTGCCGCGCGTTCATCCCAGTCCCGCTCCCGATGTAGCCCGCGTACCCCGCGTTCACGAACGCATGGCCTTGATCCGGCTTGCACACGAACAGCACCGCGCGCTGCTGCAATCCGATTTCGCGCATGTAGTCCAGCACGCGGCCATGGTAAAGCACGCCGCCCTTCGTGGCCTTGCCCCACACCGCGAAGCCCGAGCAGTGGAAGTATTCGGGGAACATGGTGCCCAGTTCGACCTCCTCCAGCGGGAGCTTCGCGGCCTCGGCCAGGCCGGCCATCTCGTCTTTGTAGCACTGCGGCGTGTAGGGCCAGGTGCGCCGACGCGCCTCGCGCAGGCTGTCCGCGAACCACGCGCCCGTGTCGATGCTCGCGTAGAGGCCGATGGCGTGGAGGATGGTGTCGAAGAGCGCCTCCGCCTGCGGCTTGAGCAAGAGGCCGTGCTGCCGGCCCATCTGCCGGTGCGAGCCGCGCAAGAGCGCGACGCGCTTGCCGCTCACGCGTATCAGGCGGCCGCCCTCGGCTTCGGCCTCGAGCGGAGCGTCGGCAGGAGGCGTGACGCGCTCGAGCAGGATGTTCGCGGCTCGGGCCAGCCCGCGGATGAGCGTGCGGTCGAGTTCCTCGCGCGGCACGGAGATGACCTTGTAGCCCTTGGGCACGGCTACATCTTGGCCCCCGCGTCGCAGCCATAGGTCTGCGGCGTCCCGGCCGTTCTGGCTCGTCCACTTCACGTGCAGTGGCCGCGCGCCGTCGAGCCAGAGGTCGGCCCGGCCAATGCCGGCGCCGGCCCTCGTGCGCAGGTGCGCGCTGGCCACACCTTCGACCTGCTCCTCGCCCACGAATGTCGCCTGTGGCAGTCCGAGCATGGCCAGCGCCTGGCCGGCTTGGGCGGGCGTGTGCACGAACGCGGCCGCGGCTGGGGGCAGGCCCTGGCGCAGGCGCGTGAGGAGCGCGAAGAGCGGCTGCCGGTGCTGCTGGGCGCGCGCGCCTCGGCCCTCGAACACCACCTTCTTGCGCACGACGACGAGGCGGGTCGCGGCCGCGTCCATGAGGACTCGCACGTCCGTCTTGCCCGAGCGCACGGCCGCGGCGAGTTGGCCCTGGCCGTCGCATTTCAGGCGCACGTACAGCTCTCGGCGTTTCCGGCCAATCTGCACGTGGCCGGACAGGGTCAGATCGACCGGCCCCGGCTTCTCGTGCAGCAGCCGCGCCCAGCGTGTGCCGGCGCGCTGGAGCACGTCCATGGTCTTCTGCACGTCCGCTCGTGCTGCCGCGCAACACGCCAGCATGACGGCCGCGGCCAGCCTATGGAAGCGTGGGCGCCGTGGGTCTCTCATCGTTGTCTTCCTCCTGCGTTTCGCGTGTCATCGGTCTTCGGCTGGCTCTGCGAGCTTACCCACGGCCGGAGAGGCTGTCAAGCTGGAACTGGGGCACAGGGGCTTGGCAAAAGCCGACACCAACAATAAGTATTTCTTCAAGAATGTCCTTGCAGTCGATCAGAGAACTGATCTACAATGGCGGAGTCGCCGGCACGGATAGCTTGATCCGACCGAGTGCAGTTGGTGTGCAGGACACACCAGAAGGGAGCCTAGGATGAGCGCCGTTGACATGGGCTTGGCTTGCAGGCTGGCGCAGATCAGCGCCTTCACGTATGACATTGACGACGATGGCTCGATACCGTACCCGGGCTATCAGAACGTAGGCTTTGCCGCCAAACCGGAGACGGTCGTGGCCGGTGCGGAAGAAACCAACGCCGCGCTGGTTGGCCCCACGCCGGACGGAGTGGTGCTCGCGTTCCGGGGCACACAGCCGCTGGAGTTCGGCAAGGGCCTCGACGGGTTCGTGCAGAGCTTGCTGGACTGGACGAACGACGCGAAGGCCAGGCTGGTGCCCGGCATTGGCGGCATGGTGCACAAGGGCTTTTCCGACGCGCTCGACACGCTGTGGGCCAGTTTGCTGCGGCAGGTCAAGCACCAACTCGCAAGCGCCTCGCCCCTCCTCATCACCGGGCACAGCAAGGGCGGAGCGCTCGCGAGCCTGGCCGCGATCAAGCTCAAGATCGAGGAAGGGATCGAGCCGGCTGGGGTGTACACATTCGGCTCGTCCTGCGCCGGCGACATCGCTTTCGCCAAGAACTCCCGCCGGGAGATCGAGTCGCAGTGGCGCTTCGAGAATCAAGACGACATCGTGCCGCATCTCCCCCCGCACGCGAAACTCGTCAAAGCTCTGGCGAAACTTGACAATCGGCTGCAACGGCTCGCTAAGTACCCGTACGCGGCCGTGGGCAATCTTCAGTTCATCAACTGGAAGAACGAGATTCAGAGAGGGGGCTTCTTCCTGGAATGGCGGCGCCTGGGGCATCTGGCCGCGAGGCTGGCCAAGCTTCAGTTCAAGGAGATCGGGGGCGCCCACAGCATCACCGCGGCCGGCAACTACCAGCGCGTGCCTTGCGCACAGAACTGACCCCACGCCCTCAGCCGACGCTCACTCGCCTTGCGGCCACGTGACCGACACGACCGTGTAGTCGCGGTCGGGCAACTCAATGGGAATCGCGGTGAGGGGGGCTCCTACGATCTGGCCCGTGGCTTCGTTGCGCACGACGGGTTTGCCGGCCACGCGCAGC
>JAJRTI010000277.1 GCA_024278415.1 Planctomycetota bacterium
ACGCAACGCTGTTTGGAAGCCCAACGGGCTTCCGGCTTCTAGCCCAGGGTTGCGGCCGCAGGCCGCTACCCTGGGGTCAGGGCAGTCCTATTGAACTTCCCCCCCATCCGCCCGCCCTGCAGGGCGGGCGGATGGGGGGGGAGCGAAGCTGTGCGCCTCAAAACCCAAGGTTGCGAGCTTCGCTCGCGAACCCTGGGCTGATATCCGGAATCCCGTTGGGATTCAGATACCCCAACACGCGGCGTTGCACGGAAGCTTTGACAGTATTCCGGTACCTGGCTGTCGTACTTGGCTGAAGTGTTACGTCCCCCAAATGTCCGCTTTTGGCTCTTGACGGCGATGAAATAGTGAGAGACAATATAGAGGTATTCAACGATCAAGGGTATCAGGTAACATTTCAGCCAAGTGCAACCGGGATAGCGCCCCCACCGACGCGGGGTCGGTGGGGGCCAGCGAGGTGAGACCACTCTTTGCACTCGGCTGAAATGTTACGGTATCATGTGCAGGAGAGTTGGTCGCATGGGCCTGTCAAGCACCGCAACGCTTGAGCTGCGAGTCGATCGGGGAAGAGAGTGTAGGTGTTTGGATTGGGCGCAGAAACGTCCTGGCCGTATCGCGTTGTTGCGGGACAACGAGTTGGTGCTGGCGCACGCGTTGCGCCCGCGGGTGTTGTTCATTCCCGAAAACGGGGCGCACGTGCTGGCGTGGCTGGCCGGCCTGGCCGAAGGCGACGAGGCAACGGAACGCGGAAGCGAAGACGAAGCCGCGTTGCGGTCGGTGTTCGAGGCGCACGGCTTGCTTGAAGAAAACGGCGCGTTCGAGGCCGAGCTGGAGGCGCTCGCGTCTCGCGTGCGGGAGGATCGTTCGCATCATACCCTGCACGTGTGCGTTCACGACGCGCAGGGGCGCTGCACAGAGCCAAGACACGTCATCCTGGCGCTGGCGGCGCGGGTCCACGACCTGGATGAGCGCGCTGAATTGGAGGTGGTATTCTTCGGCCCGCGAGGAGAGATCGATTGGCCGTTGGCGCGGCAGATCGTAGAGGGGGCGTTGGAGCTGTCCGATGCGCAGGAGAAACGGATTCGGTTTTCGTTCCGCGTGTCGAGCGCGTCCGGCGCGGCGAGCGACGAAGCGCTTCGTTGGGCCGCGGAGCGGGAGGTGGTCGTTGTGGTGGAAGGCCGGGCGGAGAACGCGGGGCGGATCGAGACCCTGACCCACGCGGGCGTGCGCGCGCCGGTGCGGGTGGATGTGGCCTGCACCGCGCCGAAGGATTTGCGCACCCTGGTGGAGCGGCTAGTGAATGCGAACGCGGCGGTAGGTCTGGTACTTAGCCGGAGCCGCGCACCCGCGTATCCGGCGGACGAAACCGCGGACGCGGTGTTGGACGTGCAGCGGCATCGCCCCCTGCCCTTGCGCCGCATGCACCCGCAAAACGATTGGCTGGACCGCATCGAGTTGGCCCAGGGCCTGCCCTGGTCGTGCGGCGCCGCGACCGGCCACGTCACCGCGTTTGGACCGGCAGGCTCGACGGCCGCGTGCCCGCTCCTACTGCAGGAAGACGGCCATGCGTCCGTTCGTAGCGCGCATGGCAATGCGCACTCTGAGGAGGCGACAATCCCGAAACACTCGGAACATGCTCGCCCACTACAAACAGCGATCGCCCACGGCGTGGACGACACGGCCGAATGCCGCGACTGCCAACTCCGTTACATCTGCGGCGGCCCATGCTGCGCCGCGGCCCCAGGCTGCCTCTTCGAGCGCGACTGCCTGGAAGATCTTTTGTTCGACACGGCGAAAAATGTAACCACGGATGAGCGCGGATGCAGAACACGCATTCGTACACCGGGCTTCAAATTCGTCGGCGTCAATCGGCAATCGAGAACCTAAGATCGAAAATTGGATCCATGATCCCCAACCCCCAATGTGACGCGACGGCCGGGCCCGGCATCGGCTACCTGGAGCTGGACCTCACGCGGCGTTGTCCGCTCGCATGCACGTATTGCTATCGCAGCCGCATGGAGGAGCAGGAGGGGAACGGTGACACGACCATGCCGCTGCAAGTCGCACAAGCCGCGGTCGACTGGTTCCTGTCCCAGGCGCCTCCGACGCGCAAAAAGCTCAGCGTGTGGTTCATGGGCGGGGAGCCGCTCGCCGAGTTTGGGCTGATCCAGCGGATCGTGGCGTATGGCGAGCGCCGGGCCGAGGAACTGGGCCGGACGATCGCGTTCGGCGCGACCACGAACCTGGTGCTCGTGAACGAGCGGGTGCTCACTTTCTGGAAAGCACACGGCATGAGCTGGAACACGTCCATCGACGGCGCGCCGGCGACGCACGACGCGTGCCGAGTGTTTCCCGACGGATCGGGCAGCTCCGCGGTGGTGTCTGCGGGGGCTCGGCAAGTGCTCGCGCAGTGGCCCAAAGTGACGGCCCGGGCGAGTGTGAGCCCCCAGACCGCGGCCGCGCTGCCGGAGAACCTGGAATACCTGCTAGGGCTGGGCTACCAGAACGTGGCCATGATCCCGGTGATGGACGAGCCCTGGTCCGAAGGCCAACTGGCCGCGCTGGCCGCGGCGTTGGGCCGGGCAGCCGATCTGTTCATCGAGCGGTATCGCCGGGGCCAGCCGTTCTACTTCAAGCTGTTCGACAAGCCGCTCCGGGCGATCGTGAAGCCGGAACGGCCGCGGCGTCCCTGCGGCGCGGGCAACGGGATGGTGTGTGTGGACGCGGCGGGCGGGCTGTGGCCGTGCCACCGGTTCCCCACGTACGACCCGGCCGGCCGCTGGCGCCTGGGCGACATCGAACACGGGCTGGACGAAGACAAGCGGCTCGCATTCGCCGACATCGACGCGCGGCGCGACAGCCCGGC
>JAJRTI010000278.1 GCA_024278415.1 Planctomycetota bacterium
CGCGATCTTGTTCACGTTGACGCTGAGTTTAGTCATGGGAGAGGGTGCGGGAAAAGGCTAACGAGATATGTGGAAACGTGAGGCGTAAAACGTAAAGACGTAAAGCGTGAAGCGTAAAACGTAAAACGTAAATGCGGAATATCTGCGGTCGTATTGCGTAATGCAGAAACACCCCGGTCTGTCCCTTACGTTTTACGTTTTACGTTCTACTTACAGCCCCATTCTAACTCCCCCTGTGCGGCTGTGAAAGCTTGCAGGACCTTCAGACACGAGCGACGCCTTCGTCCGTCACGTCGTATCGCTGGCCGCCTACGGCCGCGGCGATGATCGCGTCCGACTGGATGCCGTGCGCGTCCATGGCCCCGCCCATGTTCACCAGCACCAGATCGTCCCCAATGCGCGCGACCTCTGCATTGCCGAGGCGCTCCGTTTGGACTGGTGCGGGATCAAGGCTGGCATGGCCCGGGCAGAGGACTACCCCGAGGTTGACGCGGGCCGGCATGGCGTCGGCCGTGAAGCGGAGGTGGTACTGCATGCGCCACTGGTCGTTGGCCTTGACCACCAGCGGCGGCGGCTCCCAACCCTCGGTGAGCGTGAAGAACGACTCGTGCTGATACATGAAGTGGCCCGTGAGCGTGCTGCCGTCGCGCTCGATCGCAAACGTGCGCGCGGGTTCGTCCACGTCGAACGTGTTCCACGAATGGATGTTCCATTGAAGCGCGGACATCACCCCCGGCTTGGCCGCGAACTCGTCGACCAGGACGAAGCAACCGCGCTCCCTGAGGAAGAGCACGTGCCGGCGGCAGCGCTGTGCGCGGTCCGCGTAGCTCGCGTCGGCCGTGCCGCGGAAGTAGACGAGGCGTTCGTCCTCGAACGCGTGGTCGATGGACCCAGCCGAGTCGTGGGAGCGCATGAGTTGGCCGGCATCGGAGAGCGTGATGCAGTTATGCGACTTCGTGTGCCACACCCAGTGCGCGTGGTGGCCGGAGCCGTAGCCGCAGTAGTATCCGCTCGGCATGGCCATGACCTTGCCCGCGACGTGGAGGATGAAGTCGTTGTTGTTTGCGTGCGAGTGGCTGATCGCCGCGTAAGGCGAGGAGCGGAAGATCATGGCCACGTCGTTCGCTGCGTCGGCGATGCGCGTGCGGATGGCGGCCCAGCCGACCGCCGGGAAGACGCGGAGGATGCGGCCGTCGCCAGGAGCGCCGGACGAGGCCGTCCGTCGCGAGCTATCAGCGAGCGGCGCGAGGTAGAGGATGGGGTTGGTCCAGGGTTTCTGGAACTCGGCCCGCACGGGGCATTTCTCGGTCTCTTCGCGCATCTGCGCGATGTACGTGTCGAACTCGTCCGTGCCGGTCTCGCGGGCGATGGTCTCGACCAAGTCGGCCGCAGACTTCCAGGAACCGGACCAGCGCTCGGTGTGGTCGCCAAAGCCGATCCACTCCGCGTACGGCGGCTGGCACCACTGGCGCCAGCGCGCGTGGCCGCGCCAGAAGGGGCGTTGATAGAGGTTGACGCCCGCGCCGCGCTTCAAAGCCGTGGCGAACTGCGTCATGATCGTCACGTACGCGAGCGAGTACGAGATGCCCTCGGCCCAGCCTCCGTCGTCGCCGGCCCAGATGGGCCAGATGCCGCAGAGGACCGGGCGCAGCCATTCGAGCCATTCACGCGCTTCCGGCGCGTGCTCGTGAATGAGCAGCGCGGTCTGCGCGAGGAACACGATCTCCCGGCCCGCGTGCGAGTCGAAGCGGGTGACTCCGTACGACCCGCGGCCGTGCATGTGGTCGAACGTGAGCTGGCCGCGGCGACGGAAGTGCTCGACCACGCGCTCGCGTTCGGCGTCGTCGAAGCTGTCCCACACCCAATCGCACGCGGTCGGGCCGTGCCAGATGATGGGCATGTGCGCTTCGTCGTTGTGGCCGATGTAGCTGGAGCCCTCGGGATCCCATTTGCAGATCGACGAGAGACGCTGGCGCGCGGCGCGGGCGTAGGATGCTTCGCCGCTGCTCAAATAGGCGAGCGCCATGATCTCCGCGCCGCGCACGAAGCGCCGCGAGTCCCACATGACTTGTCTGAAGGTCCGATAAAACGCTGCGTAGGACGTGCGTCGATCAGGCAGATACGGCGGCTCGCTAATCTCATGCTCTTCTGCGAGGAACGCGTCGGCCTCCCTCTTGAGCTTTGCCCACGCCTGGGCTCGAGCGCCATGGATCGACTCTCGGAGCGCGTCTACGTCGTCGGGCCGGATGTAGAGCCGCGGGTGCTCCGCGGGGAAGGGCCTGAGCCACTCGTCGACTGGCGGCACTTCGAGCACAACCGCGTCGGCCGTGATCTCGAACGTGAAGACGTCCGACGCGTCGCTGCCGGCCAACCACCTCCAGAAATAGCGGCCTGGCGCGAACGCGGTTTCGGGCAGATACGACGGCTCCGTGTGGCCGCACACGTCGAGCACAATGTCCGTGAACGCGGCGTCGCGAGCGACCAAAAGTCGATAGGGAGGATCGACGGCCGGCTTCCAGGCGAACACGGGAGGATTGGCGCCGGGCGCGGATTCGTTGCGCGGCTGGCGGGGATCGACGTGCGGGTGGGGATGGCGTTGCTCTTGCACGGTAGGCTCCCAGAGAAGGGCGCGGATAGGGTTGGCCGCGGCCACGTGTAACAGGATTCGCGCGGGGATACAAGACTGTGACGCCGAGCCGGCACGGGTTTCCGCTGGATTTCCACCCGTTCGACCGCAACCATGGGGGGAGCCGGTTTCTTGCGACGATTGTTATGTACACGGGGCCGTGTGGGACGCGCGGGCCGTTTATAGTCGGGCGATTCATCGCCCGTTTTTCAGCGTTGCTAACGGGCCATAAATGGCCCTACGACAAGCCAGCGGCGTCCGCCGCTCCGATCAGCGAATCTCATGGGGAAACTCCTGCGCGCCGGCCATTGGTCATGGAGAGTCCCGCGCACCCGCACGGGCGCGCCTGCCTATCCTTGTGACTGCCTCCACCGCGATGCCCCACGCCAAAGCAGAGCGGCAAGGACGATTGCGATGGTGATCGCTGTTGCGGTGGCCCAATGTGGCTGGGCGGCCTGCCACTTTTTGAGGGCGAGTTCCCACTTCGGGATGTAGATGATGTGGGCAAGAAAGGCTGCCCAGGTGGCAAGGCTGATAAACGGGTTGTAGTGGGCTACGACGGCAAGATCCCGGCCCAGGGATGTGCCCGCAACGACGTAGATGCTCGCCAGAGCACCCAGCCACGGCATCGCCACACAAAGCCGCAACCCCCAGTACAAGGCCATTAGCATGATCGGCAACTGCACGGCCCAGCCAGGCGAGCGGTACGGGCTGAAGCCCGTCCGCGGAGGGATGATGCAAGTGAAGTAGTGGTGGTCCATCGTCGGCTCCTCGGATGATTGAGGTGTTCGCGCGTCAAGTGTAACAAACGGGCGGCCGTCTTGGGCGCGCCTGGTGAATGCTATGGGACGGCGCGCCCCATGTGGAGGCTCGAATGTCGAATGACATCAAGGATGAGGAGGAAGCGCTGATTTGCTAAAATACCCGCCATGATGAACGAAACTGTGACCCCGGTGCGTTCGCTTGCGGCATGCGGCCTGGTTGGTCTCGCGATGCTTGTGTCGTCGAGCGATGCGGCCGATGTGTACCAGCGTCGCGGCTCGTGGCAGGCGACAATGCTTGCCTCCCGCGCGGTGATGCAGAGCGAGCGCAAGTCGTCCGCATTCAAGCCTTTTGTCAGCCCCGTGCTCCGGGGCGGCAAACCCGCGCAACACATCAGCGTCAACGTGGCCGGCCTCGACGAACTGTGGCTTGTCACCACCGACGCCGGCAACGGCATCGGCTGTGACCATTCGGTCTGGTGCGACCCCAAGCTCATCGACAAGGCCGGCAAGACAACCGACCTGACCCGGCTCAAGCCGGTCGTGGCGAAGGTCGGATGGAACAAACTACGGATTGACCAGGACTGCAACCGCAAGCCGATCAAGGTGGCAGGCAGGGAGTTCAAGCATGGCCTCTTTTCGCACGCAAACAGCGTGATCTGCTATCGGCTCGATGGCAAGTATGCGAAGTTCGACGCGTGGATCGGCATCTCCGATAGCGGCCGGGGCGCCGGGAGCTGTGAGTTCAAGGTGCTAGACCAAGTCGACGTGGGCACGATGGCGCGCACGGTGTGGGCGAAACTGGAATTGGATTTCCCCGAGTTGTCAGCCGCCATGGCGCGGGACCTGCCCGCGGGCAAACACTACGGATGGTTCAGCCGCCGGGATACGAAGCTCGACGAACAGATGATCGCCAGAGGGTTGAAGGATCTGGGTATTGCCGGCGGCCGGCTGCGCCAGGAGTTTGACGCGCTGCGCAAGGCTAAGCCTGCCGCGACCGATCCGCGTTGGCTCGACTTTTATGTGAAGGTCGTGCACGCGCGCAAGGCGTTTCAGCAAACGAACAAGGTCGTCGAACTCGCGAAGAGGACGCTGGCCTTCGTCGAACAGCAAGCTCCGCGGCCCAAGCTCGCGGCGGAGTTGGCAAGCTTCATGCAACGCTACGAGCGTGAGGCGCGGAAGCCGGACGCGGATTGGTCCGGCCTCTACGATGAGATTCGGGCGCTGCGCCGGCGCATCATCCTGTCGCACCCCGCGCTCGACTTCGGCAAGCTGCTCATCAATAAGAGGCCGCCGCCGGGCTTCAGCCACCAGTGCGACCAGTACCTGGGCCGGCACAGTGGAGCAGGCGAGGGCCTGGTCGTGCTGGAGAACTGGAAGAGCCAGGCGAAGGCAACCCCGCTGCTCAAAGGCAAGCTGCCGCGAGGCTCGGTGCTCCATCCCGATTTGTCCTTCGACGCCAAACGCGTTGCGTTTTCCTTTTGCGATCATACGGTCAGGCGCAAGGAGTATCGCCGCTTCTTCATTTACGAGTTGGACTTGGCTACGGGCGTCGTGCGGCAACTCACGGGCACGGCGGAGGACAAGCTTGAAGGATGGGGCGGCCGGCGTACGATCCTCATCGAGGACTGGGACCCATGCTACTTGCCTGATGGCGGCCTCGCGTTCGTGTCCACGCGCTGCCAGGCCAAGGGGCGTTGCCACGGCGGACGCTACGTGCCGTCGTATCTGCTCTACCGCATGGACCGCGACGGCTCGAACATCCGGCAACTCTCGTTTGGCGAATCGAATGAATGGGACCCGAGCGTGCTGCCCGACGGCCGGCTGATC
>JAJRTI010000279.1 GCA_024278415.1 Planctomycetota bacterium
CCAGAGCGAGATCAAGTTTCAGATCATCATGGAGGCGCTGCGCAGCATGCGCTACAAGGCGGTCAACGTGACCCCCGCCGAGCTTTACCTTGGCCTGGGTCTGCTGCGCAGCTTCCCGGCCTCCGAGGGCTACCCGACATTCATCTGCGCAAACCTGCTGGACGCTGATGGCCGTCCGGTGTTCCCGACGCACGTGGTCGTCAAACCCGAAGGGCTGGGATGTCGCGTCGTCATCTTGGGAGCGATGTCGCCATCGCTCGCTCCCGAGGTGGAACAACTCGGGGAGGGGCTAAGACTCGTGCCGCCGGAGGAGGTGTTGCCTCGTATCCTGACGGAGATCGAAGCCGCCGCGGACGCGCATGTGGTGTTGATGCTGGAAGGGAGTCTGGAGGAGGCAAAGCGACTCGCCGAGCGGTTCCCGCGACTGGATTTGGTGGTGTGTGGGAAGACGCAGGGCGCGGCGTTGCCTGCGCCGGAGTACGTCCGCGTCGGAAACAAGGCAATCCCCATCGTGACCCCTGCCGAGCGGGGCAAGCAGCTTGTCGTGGTGAGGCTCGGGGAAGAGATCAGAGGTCAGAAGTCAGAGGTCAGATGGCGGAAGGCAGAGGGGTAAGGGGCCGGGAGCCAAGAGCGGAGAGCGGAGAGTAGGACTAAGAGTAGGACTAAGAGTAAGAGTAGGGCGGGGGGCGTCGCGTACCGCGTGATTCCGCTGGGGCCGGAATACAAGGACGATCCGGAGATGGTGCAGTTGCTGGCGCTGTACCAGGAGATGCTCAAGTCAGAGCGCCTGCTGGAGAAACACTACCGGCGGCCGTTGCCGGAGGTAAGCCCCACGGTGAAGAAGAATTGGTACGGCGGAGTCGAGTCCTGTATCCGATGCCACAAGAAGCCATACGCGAAATGGCAGACCACGAAACATGCGCATGCTTGGAACACGCTGGCGAAGAAGAACCACGAATGGGACCCGGAGTGCGTCGTGTGCCACGTGACCGGGTTTGGGTTCCAGACGGGATTCGTGACGCACGAGAAGACGCCGCAACTCAAGGACGTGCAGTGCGAGGCCTGCCACGGGCCGCTCGGGTTCCACGTGAAGGACCAGAGCTTCCGCGTGCGCGCGCGTGAGGCCAAGAAGCGCTGCATCCAGTGCCATAATTCAGACCACAGTCCAGGCTTTGATTTTGACAAGTATTTTGAGAAGATACGACACGAGGATGATCGGTGAAGCGTCAAGCGTATCGACATGCAGGATCGGCAAGGAACCGCAGATGGCCACAGATGGCGCAGATCGGAATCGGAGATGGAGAGCGGCTGATCCTTCTGGAGAGAACTGGGTCTTCGCTGTCCCGTGTGGGTGATATGCGTATCGCCTCGTGGCCTTCCGATGAGCAAGCTGCGAAGAGACGGAGGCCACTAAGACACGAAGACACCAAGTTTCACTAAGGATATGGAATTCGGCGTTCCATTCCTCTTTGTGCTTCTTTTTGCCTTAGGTGTCCGCCGTACGGCGCAATGGTGCTGACTTAACAACGCGATGGGTTTGCAAACGTGCAAATTCGGGCTTCCCTTGGCAGATTAGGAAATCTGCCCCACGCGGGGAAGCCCTTATGTCACGGATGGCCTCCGAATCGGCGCTTCTCCTCCATGAAATGGCGAGGATCTACAGAACTCAAACGGAGCGCGCCGGCATATGAAAACAGCCTGCGGCGCCGCCCACCTCGCGTGGGTGGCGCCACGGTAGGGCCAGCGGAACCATTCCGCCCATTGACATGCAGAACACGCATAATGTTTCCAGACCTCAACGCGAAACTACAAATACTTCGAGTCGCAAGGCATGCACAGGCTTCCGGTGAAAGTCGGGGCCCGTGCGTCTTTGCGCCTTCGCGGCTTTGCGGTTCTTCTGGCGGCTGCGGCGGGTTCTCGTTGGTCGAGTTGATGGTGGTGATCGGCATCGTGGCGTTGCTGGCAGGGATCCTTCTGCCCACGCTCTCTTCGGCCCGGCGTCGGGCGCGGCGCACGCAGTGCATGAACAATCTCAAGCAGGTGTTCGTGGCGCATAGTATGTACATAGGAGACTACCCGGACGGCTTGAGTTGCCAATACACGAAGGATATCTTCCCGACTCAACTGGCCGTATACGATGATGACAGTCCATTGTGGACCGGCGATTGGTCGGGTTTGTGGATGGGGTGTCTGGAGCCGTACTTGAGGGATGTGCGGGTATACGAGTGTCCGGATGTGGACCCGGGGTCGGTGAATCGGTTTCAGCCGTTGGGCCAATCCCGGCCGTTGGCCTTGGGGTATGGATGGGGCGTATTGTTCTATCCCGATCTAACGGCGTGGCGCAAGCGGCAAGAAGTAGTGAAAGGCCACGAGGCGGACCACCCGCTGTTCATGGATAAGCCGTTCTACAAGTTCTACTACGGTGTGGCGAACGACCTGTTCCAAGTGGCCTATGCGAACGTGCCCCGGCCCTGGTGGTGGGCGAAGCCGCGGTATCAACCCGAAAGCCGGGACAAGCGGCACGCGCGCGGCTCGAACGTGTGTTTCTACGACGGCCACGTGGAGACGTTGTCGCCGCATGCGGTGTGGGACCGGTTGAATTATGCGCACGTCGCCCGGCCGAAGGATGTGCGCTTGTCGGATTGAGGAGAGTGGCAACGGAATCAGAGAGCGTAATCGAGTTGCGGCCGACGGCCCTCTTGAAAGTGTGTGACAATTGTTGAATCGAAGAGCACATTTTCGCACGAGCTGGCCATGGATTGTGGGGGCTGCTGCCGTGTGTTGGGGTGGCATGTGCGGGGCAGCGGAAAACGCTGTTGCGGAGGCACAGCAAGAGAAGGCGGCCGAGCCGGCGATGGTGTTCGAGGTGCGCGTGCATGATTTCGGCGTCGTGCTTTCGGGCCGGCGGTATACGTGGCGGTTTCGCTTCCGGTTCGCCAAGGGCCGGGTGGTGCGGATCGAGAAGGTGGAGACGAGTTGCTCGTGCACCGCGGCGGTGGTGCGTTTGCCGGACGGGAAGCGGGACGGATGGGGCCTGGTGGAGGCGACGATTCGGATGGGCGATGAGCAGGGCGCGGTAGACAAGACGGTGACGCTGCACGTGCGGGCGCCGGAGCCAGAGCAGGTCGTGCTGACGCTGAGGGCGCGCGTCGTGAAGCGCGGGTTTACGCTGGAGCCGCGCCGGTTGGTGGTGGGCCGGTTGGGCGATTCGGGCAGTGTAGAGCGCCGGGTGCGGGTGAGGCTGGTGACGCCGCAGCGGGCGCGTTCAGTGACGCGGGTGGTGTGCTCGGCGGATTGGATACACGCGGGACTGCGGGGCGCGGCGGCCCCTGACTCGCCTACGCCGAAGGACGCGTACGCCCGCGTGTATGAGTTGCGCGTGCGGGTCGATGGCCGACGGGGTCCGCCTGGACACTTTTTGGAGTTTGTGACGCTGTATTCCGATGCGCCGGCCAGCCCGTATGTGGATTTGCCGATCAAGGGCAAAATCGTGCGGCCGCACCCTGCGGCAGGAGGGTAAGAGATCATGCAATTGCCATCGAATTGGAAGTCGTACGTGCTGCTTGGAGCCGGAGTGGCGTTGATTCTGGCGGCGCCGTGGGCGTGGCGGCATCGACCTCGGCGCCGGCCAAAGGGCTTGCCGAAGCCGGTGAAAGAAGACACGTACCAACTTTGGCCGCGCTACCACCGCGTGGTGCGAAAGGTGTTCGGCCGGCGGAATTCGTTTCGGAAAGCGCTCACACTGCGCTCGCGGGGCGACCGGCCGAAGCGGCAGGCGCGGGCGGAGTGGCTCGTGTCGAAGGTCTGTAGCTACATAGGGCAGCCCAAGCTGACGGCTGAGCAAAAGCAACACGTGGTGGCGGCGCTGTTGATGGCCGCGGACGCGCGGGCAGTGCTTTTCTACTGGTGGCATCGGTGCCACAAGGAGTCGCCCCGTGTCCGGCGGGAGACGATTCCAGGCTATCTGCGCCGTTACGCGGAGCAGTTCTCGGAGGTGAGCGAGTGGGCCGAGCAGGAAGTCAAGACCCACGGGCCGTGTTCGAATCTGTTGGAGGCGCTCATCGCGGAGTGCGACCGGATGGTGAGCGACCGACTGAAACGACTTGCGAAGTCTGCGAAGACGACGCGCATGCTTCCATTCTGGGACCCCAAGGCGGCCCTGTGGGACCAGCCGGAGGGCATGGGCGACTATCTGCGCGAGATTGTGTTGCTGTACGCGATCTGGACCCGGCCGGACAAGCAAGTGGAGACGGACCTAAAAACGTTGGGCAAGCACTTTGGCATTCCGTTCACGAAGCTGGACGCGGCGTGCGCGCTGGCGCGGGCGGGCAAGACGTATCCCGCGCGGCGCATGTTTCAAGCCGCGGTTCCGAGCCGGCCCAAGCGCGCGAAGGACTTCGCCATGTACACCCGCGTGGCGCTCTGTTTTGGGGGGGGCGCAGGCCCGGATATGCGCAGCGCGACGCGGGTGCTGGACCGGATGGTAGAGCAAGCGCCGGCCAGCGCCAAGGCTCAGGCGCGGCTCTACGCGGGCCGGTGCTATGCGGACATGGGCAACGCGGCACACGCAGTGCAGCAGTTCAGGCAGGCGCGGAAGCAAGCCCCCGAGGGCGAGACGGGGTTCGACGCGGCGTTGCGCGCGGCGGAGTTGGAGGCGTTCAAGCTGAACGCGGCCGAAGCTGCGGCCGAGCAGTTGGAACGGCTGGTTGCGGCCGCGCCGGACGACGAGCGCCGGGCGGCCGCGCAGCGCTTGCTGCTGCGGGTGTACGGTCGCTTGGATCGCAAGGAAGACCTGAGCCGCCTCGCGGACACGATCGTGGCCGCACAACCGGCGACGCCGGAAGGCGCGCAGCAAGTGTTGGAGACGGCCGCGGAGTTGTATCGCGCCGGGGCGAACAAGCAGGCGGAGCATTTGCTCACGAGCCGGTTGGATGCG
The DNA here is from genome assembly GCA_024278415.1 of Planctomycetota bacterium. The sequence continues at coordinate 4,937 of JAJRTI010000279.1, forward strand.
CTGAATCAAGCGGGAAAGTCGAGCCAGGCGCGGCTGCTGCTGGGCTTGGTTGATTTGGCGCGATGGCAGAACGACGCGGCGCGGGAGCAGTTTCGCCAGGTCATACGGGACGCCTCCGATGCCGACACGGCCGCGCGGGCTTGGTTCCTCATGGGCTACAGCCACCTGGTGTCGCAGGAGTATTTGGATGCGAAGGAGGCGTTCGACATGCTCTGCATCAAGCATCCGGACTCGCGGTGGGCCAAGATGGCCAAGAAGCAGTATCTGCCGGGGCTGCGGAAGTTTTCTGCCCAAGCCGCGCCGGCGGCTCCCTGACATCGCGGCGCAGCAGGCGCGTGGGCCCGCACGATCGAGCGCGGCGCGCGCTGTAGCCGATCGCTCGGATTCCGGGGACACGAAGTCGGGTGCTGCGCGCCCTTGGTTCATGTCCCCGCCATCTGCTACGCCAACGCGACCGGCGCGCCGGTGTCGATCGACGCGTTCATTGCGTTCACGGTCGCGAGCGTCTTGGCTCCGTCCGCGAACGGGCTGCGAATGTTCGACGTGTCTCCGGTGCGCACCGCGCGGAGGAACTCCTCCATCTCCCAATAGTGGATGTCGCCGGTGGGCGAAGCGTCGAACTGCTCGTCCACGTTCTTATCGCCGATCCACCCTTCCACGCGATCATTCAGGCGCAGCGTGAGCCGGAACTCCGCGCCGGTCAGTGTGATCTCGGCGACGAACTTCGTGTACGCCCACGAGTGTGCGTGGCCGCCCGAGGCTCCGTTCGCGAAGCGCATGTTCGTGCTCGACGAATCTTCGACCGTGAATTCCGGATCTTTGGGGCACACCACGTTGTTGCCCAGCGTGTGCACCTGCGTCAGGTCGCCAGCGATGAAGCGGATGAGGTCCATGACGTGGATCGCTTGGTCCACAACGTGGCCGCCGGATTTTTCCTTGATGAAGAACCACCCGGGAATCTTGCGGCCAATGGCCGGGCCGCAGAGGAACGTGCTCTGCACCAAGTTGATGGCCTGGCCTTCGAGGAGCGACTTGAGGCAGTCGACCGCCGGCAGGTAGCGATACATGAAGCCCACGGACACGATGTTGCCGGATTTGGCGACGAGATCCACGATCTCGGCCGCATCCGCGTCGGTGCGCGCCGGCGGCTTCTCGGTGAAGACCGGGATCATGCGGTCGCAGGCGCGGGCGATCACGTCCTTGCGCACGGTGGGGGGGGTGCAGAGGATGACCGCGTCGAGCGCATCCTCCTTGTCGAAGAGTTCGTTGAAGTCGGCATAGGGCCGGGCGCCGAGCGAGTCAGCCGCCTCTTTCAGGTTGGCCTCGTCCACGTCAGCCACGGCGACGACCTTGTTGCCGCCAATGGCGTCGAGGTTCTTGCGGTGGGCCTTGGCGATGCCGCCAGTGCCGACGATGGCGAGTCGAAGTTCCGGGTCGCTCATGGGGGGCTCCTTGTGGGGTGAGATACTCCGCGGGGTCGATGAAAGCGCGATACGTTACACGCCCGGCAGAAGTGAAGTCAAGACGGCATATGCGATCCTCCCGCAGACGCCCAGCCTGTGTGCGTTTGGCGCCAGGGCCATGCCCCTTGCCAACTCGCCTGCCGCGTAGTGGCGCAGTGGCGCCCGCGGGAGTCGTCCGTCTCGAAGCAGAGAGCGGATCAGAGCAATGATGCAACACCTGGGCA
>JAJRTI010000280.1 GCA_024278415.1 Planctomycetota bacterium
CGCGCTGCCTGTGAGGGGCGGGAAGCTCGCGTTCTCGGTGGGCGCGCCAGGCGCGGTGCGATACCGGATACGCTGACGACATGGACGTTCGTAGTGAAGTCTGTAAGGGTCGCCTGCCAGGAGGCCCTTACGGGCCAATGGCGCGAACTCAAGCCCCGCGTCCCGTAGGGACGGCTGAACATCCACGAATCGCCAATCGAAAGGCGTTTGCAGGATTCAGCCGTCCCTACGGGACTGGGTTCCTCCGCGGCTCCGTTTTCCCCGCACTAAAGTGCGGGGCTAGTCTCAATCGTCCCTACGGGACGACTGTCGGACCGCCTGGTCCGGCCGTCTCGCTTCGCTGCGACGGCCCTACAGGCGGGACTCCAAACTCCAGAGGCCGCACAGCATGCCCCAAGACAACACCATCCGCCTGCGGCTCGGCTCCGCGCACAACGAGCGGGAGGAGGAATTTTGCCTCCCAGCCGACTGGAACGCGACGTTGTGCCTGCCCAAAGATGCCAAAGCGCTGACCCCTTCACAACTGCGCGCTGCATTCGCCAAGCCCGTCCGCGCCGACCCCATCTCCCTGGCGGCTCGCCGGGCGAAGCAGGCGGTGATCCTGGTGGACGACTTCCGCCGGCCGACGCCCGTCGAACTTCTCTGCTCCGTCGTGCTCGACGAACTGAATGCGGCCGGCCTTCGCAAGAAGCAGATCACGATCATGATCGCGAACGGCGCCCACCGGCCCATGACCCAGCGGGAGATTCGCGTCCGCCTGGGGAGTGCGCTCGCCCGCGTCGCCGCGGTCGTGTCCCACGATGCGTTCTCCTCGGACGTGCAGTTCGTGGGGCTCACGTCGTCGGGCACGCCGGTGCTGGTCAACACCGCGGCCTGCCGCGCGGACTTCTCCGTCGCGATCTCGACGGTCTACCCGCACAGCCTGACCGGTTGGGCCGGCGGGGCGAAGATGGTGCTGCCGGGCGTCAGCCACCTCTCCACGATCCACTACCACCACAGCCGCATCAAGGGCGGCGGATGGGCCTGCGCGCCGGGCCGCTCCCCGGCGAGGCGAGACATCGAAGAGGCGGCCAAGCTGTTCGGCCTGGACGCGGTCGTCTGCGCAGTGCTCAACTCGCGGCGGGAGCTGTGCGGCGTGCGGGTGGGCGATCCCACACAAGCTCACCGAAGAGCCGTTGCCCTGGCGCGGCGCGTGGGCCGAACCGCGGTTGCCGAGCCGCGGCCCGACCTGATCATCTCCAGCGCGTATCCCTTGGACGCGGACCCGACGCAGTTGTCGAAAGCGCAGTTGCCCGTGCGGCCGCTCGACGCGCCGGTCCTGATCGTCGCGGACTTCGCGGACCCATCGAGCTACCACGGCCTCTACGATGGACCGCTGGCCCCCTACCGGCGGCAGCCGCAGCCCGCGCTTCCAAAGCCGACCGACGAGCGCCTCATGGCCGCGAAGGTGTTCATGTACTGCCCGCAGTACGGCCGCGGGTTTGTGCCCAGGGACTCCGCGTGGTACTGCGGCAACGACTGGGATCGGCTCATGGCCGCGCTGGCCCGGCGTTTCCCGGCAGCGAATGTCTCCGTGTTCCCGGCCGCGCCCATTCAGCTCCCGGAGAAGGTGTGCGCAGAGGCGTGAGGGGTAAATAGTGACTCGCGGCGGACGGCCTCGTCCGCCGCCACCAGACGCGACGCGCGTGCCCCGAGTGTCAGAGGTTCGGCCGATCGCCCTTCGTTGCGTTCTATTGATTCGCTGCTATCGCCGCAGCGCATCTATTGAGGGAAGGCTTCCAGCGAATTCAGAGAGGCAACGAATCAGTGGAACGCAACGACATGTGTTTCCCCTCGGAGGTTTGCTGATCAGAGCGGCCAATGCCGCAGGCTCGTAGTAGGGCGATTTATCGCCCGTCTTCGCGCCCGAAGCGACGGGCGATAAATCGCCCTACTACGAACAGCCCCGCTCGCCCATTCCGCTTATGCGCACTCCTTGCATTTGCAGGCGGCGAAGCTGTCTGAAAAGCGGAAGCGTTGCGGCTACCGTCGCCTCAGCCGGACCACCCGCATGCGCCGGGCCGGGATACGGATGGGCTCTGTTCGCACGCCAGCAGGGGAGGCAGTCGTATCGAGCCGCGCCTGCCGGCCCATCACGGCAAAGACCGGTTGCGCGCCGCATAGCTTGGGATCCACGGTGAGTCGGACTTCGCGCACCGCGTCGGCCGCGTTGAATAGCGAGAGGTAGACGCCCCCGTCCGCGCCCGGCCCGAACCGCTCCACCCACACGTCGGGGGCGCTGCTGCGCGCGAGTGTGATCGGCTGCCAGCCGGCGCGTTGGAGCGCGACCGCGGCCGCGGTGCAGTGGAGGATGAGGTCGCGGTGCTGCGCAAGGAGCTTCGCGTCCGCCCACACGGCCCGAACGCTCGGGGGGATGCCGTAGAACGCCATGCGGCTGTACCACGGCGCGACGACGCGCTCCATGTCGACCGCGGGGTCGTACTTCGCGTTGCAGGTGTGCAGGACCGGCTTCTGCGCGGCCACAACGCGGGCGAACTCGAACTGAATCCAATCGGCCTGCTGCCACCGCAACGGCCACTCGAAACCCACCACATCGACGAGCATGGCCATGAACGCGACGCCGCCCTGGAAGTACTTCGCGCCGTTACACCACACGAGCTTGCCGCGCATGGGCGACTCGCGGTCGCGGCAGCGCGCGTTCAGCTCGCGCAGATACCCGATCAGGCAGAAGCGGTTGTGCTGCACGACTTGGCCGCCGGCGAGGAACGTGAGCGGAATGTCCGCGTAGGGCCAATGCTCGCGGCGGAAGTTGGCGTACGGCGCAAGCGACGACAGGTAGTCGAAGTAGATGCCTCCGATCCGCGGCGCGACCTCCACCGCGCGCAGCGCGGCGCCCATGCAACGCTGGCCGGCGGTGTCGGGGCGCGGCGTGCGGTCCGCAAACAGGTCGGGATCCACGTTGACAAGGTACTCGATCCGGCGATCCGCCGGCGTGTCGTCAGGCTGCTTGGCCAAATTCATGACGACGGGCAGCCCCTGGGGGTCGAGCAGCGCCGAGTTGCGCACGGACGCCGGCCCCTTCCAGTAGCCCTGGAACCGGCCCTCGAAGCCCGGCTGGCCCACGCGGTCGAGGAGGCGTCGCGCGTCCTGCCGCGTGCATGGGGCCGGCCCGCGGTAGCGGAGCTTGGCGAGCGCGATGTTGAACGGGATGGATACGAGCCCCGCTTCGAGGTCCTCGGGCAACGTCTCCAGGAGTTTGCCGAACACGAGCCGGTAGCCAAACAGCTCCGATGGCCGACGCCCCAGCGCGGCGATGGCTTCGGGCGTGTCGTATTGCCGCGCGCGGTGGCCGCAGAGCCACGCGCCGGACTTCTTGGCGCGGCGCTCGAAATAGGCAGGGAACAGGTCGTAGTAGCGCTGGAGCGCGTCGCGGAACCCCCACTTGGGGTCGCACGCGTACAGGATGAACGACGCACTCGCGCGGTTGGGGAACTTGGGCGTGTCGGGGCTGGTCCCGAGGAAGAAGCGGATCGTCATGCCGCGCTCCGCGTCCCACTTGATGACGAAGTTGCGCGGCGCGTCCGGCGGCACAGCCAGGCAGAGGCCGGCCTCGCGGCTGCACAGCGCGCCCAACGGGTAGATGCTGAGCGCACCGTCTGCGCCAAACCGGCTCTTCGACGTGCGCACGAAGTACTCGCCGCCCGGCGCGATCGTGTACGAAGTGCGCAGGCCTTCCCACCAGGTCCAGCCGGCCGCGGCGAAGGGCAAGCTGAACGCGGCCACGAGCGCGCGGCCGCGGCCGGTGGTGTCCTCCACGTCGAGGTCGACTCGTATGGCCCGCTCGCCCGCGGAGTAGCGCAAACGGCAACGCACGTCGCCTGCCTCGCCCTGCCACGCATGGGGGCCGGCGGGGCGCATGGCCGGCGCGTGTGTGCGGCCGGTGCGCACGTCGGTGACCGCGAAGCCGGCCGGCGCGCGTAGCGGCAGCGCGCGGCCTGCAACGTCGACGCGGGCGACGCGGCCCGACGCGTCGAGCACAAGCGACAGCCCGTGCCGGCCGGTGGCGATGGGTGTGGCGCCGGCGAGAACCTCCATCGCGGCGACGATCAGCAGGGAGGCAAGGCGTGTTGGGGTCTGGCGCATGGCGTCCGATCTCGCGAAAGGAATTGATCGCAGCAGCGAGTTGGAGTATACCAACTGCGGATGCGTGGATCGTAAGCTGGCCGAAGTGAAGGGCATTCGATGCTCCCCTCATCCCTCCCCTTCCCCCACTGGGGGAAGGGCTAGGGTTGGGGGCGCAACATGTCTACAGCGTAAAAGTCGCTGCATGTTCTGATCTTGGCTCGCAACGCTCTCGATCACCGACTTGAGATTTCCACCCGGGAGGAACCCCATGAAGTTCGGAGCCGTCACCCACGCGGTCGGGCACGACCTGCCGTTCGAAAAGACACTGGCGATCATCAAGGATCTGGGGTTCGACAGCGCGCTGCTGCTGACGAAGCGGGGCGCCAAGACCGTGTCGCCGGATGGCGCGTGTGAAGAGCCCTTCCCCGATCTGCTCGCGTCCGACCCGGAGCACGTGCGCAAGGCGCTCGACAATGCCGGGATCGAAGCGGCGTCCGTGCACTTCAACGGCGCCATCGACGTGACGACCGACGAGGCCGCGGAGCAAGCGATCGAGGCGATGAAGGAATACGCGGAGCTGAACTTGGCCATCGGCTGCCCGCGGCTCACGCACCCGGTGCCCAGTTGCGGCCGCACGCGCGCGCCCACCGAGGAGAAGGAGGCCGAGATCAAGCGGCTGGCGCACTGCATGAACGCGGTCGCGGACGCGTTCGCCGGCCAGGGCCTCCAGGTCGCCTGCGACATCCATTACCGCGCGTGGGTCGAGGGGCTCGACGATTGCCGGCTGCTGCTCGACTCCATGCCCAACCCCAACGCGGGCATTCTCCTCAACATCGGCCACATGACCACCTGCCAATCGTACGGGTGGCTGCTCGTGGACGAGTATCCCGATCGCATCCCGGTCGTGGGCTGGAAGGACCACAGCCTCGCGCCGGATCGGCCGCGGCCCATGTGGTCCGTCGAACTGGGCACAGCGGATAGCCCGTTCGAGCTGTATGCAGAGCGTTTCAAGGCCCACCCGGCCGAGCGCGTGCACCTGGTCAATTGCGAGAACGTGGCGGACGAGGAGCGCGTGGCTGCGCTGGGCCGGAGCCTGGCGTACATGCGGGAACTCTGGGCGCGCGTGTAGGCGCGAGCGCGGCAGGCCGCTTGTCACCGCGGCACGACGTCGATGGGGTTGTAGTGTCCGCGGCCCTGGAACAGATAGGTCGCCTGCCCTCCGGGCACGTAGCGGATGACGGCGCCCGACTGGCCTTGGGGATTCCACATGAAGCGGTCGGCGATGATGAGGCTGCCGTCGCGGTCCACCTTCATGCCGCACGGCGAACGGAGACCGCGGTTGCCGATCATGATCCGCAGGGGCACGATCTGGTTGCCGCGCACGACCTGGAGGCACGCGTTCTCGCCCGCCTTCACGCCGTGGTCGGTGACGTAGATATCGCCGTTCGGTGTGATGGCCAGGGCGCGGGGGTCGAACAAGCCGGCGGCCTGGTCCGTCGCGACGATCGAGATCTGGCCGGTCGCGGGGTCCGCTGCGAGCACGTATCCGGGGCGCGTCTTGCGCTGAAAAGAAGGAGGCATGATCGACTGCTGGACTGCGGAGAACGCATGGCTGTGTGCGAACAGGAGCCGGCCGAGCCTGTCGAAGGCCACGCCGCCGAAGAACACGCGCCATCGCTCTTGCTTCGGAAACGGTACTCGGACCGCGGTCTCGATTCGCCCATTGGGCTGGCGCACAAGAATGCCCCGGCTCGCGCCGGCGATGTAGAGCCGGCCCTGCCGCCACAGGATCTGGTCGGGCCGTCCGAAGGGGATTTCGTCTTGGGCCTTGGAGTCGAGGCGGTTCATCACTTGAGCGGCGCCGCGGGGGTCGAGGGACCAGAGGATCGCGTCGTCGCCTTTCAGGGTCGGCATGTCCGCGACGATGATCGTGCCGTTGGGGCCGCGGCACATCGCGCTGGGCGATCGGAAGAGGGGCCGCGCGGTGAGGCGGGCGAACTGGCCGCGGCGCGTGAACCAGTAGAGGTACGTGCGCTGCGCGCAGATCATGTAGTACACCGCTTCGTTCGCCGGCGGCGCGGCGACTGGCGGCTCGATCTTAGGCTTGACCTTCTTCGAGAGCGCATCTTTGACCCAGGAGGGCGACTTGGGCCAGAGCTTGGGCGCGGACTCCGGCGCGGGGATGCCGGCCGGCATGGCCGGCCGCAGGCCGAGCGCGGCCTCGCAGATCGCGCGGGGCCACGTGCCCGGCCTGTAGCGCGCACACTCCGCGCGCGTCACAGCCGCGGCGCGGCCCATGCCGAAGAAACGGTTGGTGAGGCTCCCCTGCTCGATGCGCAACGTGTGGAGCTTGTCCTGGCTCCAGCCCGCAAAGCACCTCGCGGCTCGCAGGCACTGCTCCACCGGCAAGACCGCGCCGCGGAGCTGCTCGAACTTCTTCTTCTCCTTGAGGAATGCGTCGTACGTCAGTTGGGCCGGACGGGCGGGTGCGCCCTGGGCTTGGCCGCCCGGCGGAGTTGTGCGCTGGCCCAGCGCGGCTTCACAGATGACGCGAGCCCAAGACCCGGCAGGAGAGCTGGCGGCTTCCGCGGGAGTGACCGCGCGCGTCGGCCCGAAGATGCGGGGCATCTGGTTCTTCGGACGCTGGATCGCGACCAGCGCTTGGATCTCCGCGTCGGTCACGCCGGGGAAGATGCGCGCCGCGCGGATCGCCTGCTCCTCTGGCAGGAACGCGCCCCGGCGTTGCTCGAATTTGGGCAGTGCTTGGCTGAAGGCTTGGTAGGTCCACTGCGCCCCCATGGCCCGCGCTCCAAGAAGCGACGCCCACACGACCGCCACAACCACCGCGCTGCGTCTTCGCATCGGCATAGCAACCTCCTTACATTCACGCTCAGGCAGCCAGATCGAGCGTTTCCAGGATGGCGAAGCTGCTTGAAAAGGTGAAGAGTGTTGCCTCTCGGGACAAATGTCAAACCGCTCACCGCCCACTGCTCACTGATGACCGCCCACTCCCCACTCCTCCCGCGCAATCGCGGCCTGCTCGCGCAGCGACGTCCACTTCACGCTGCTCTGACGCGTGAACATGCGGACGTTGTCCCGGAACGCGCGGCCGGCGTCCCGCGTCTCCCCCTCGTGCGACGGCAGGGCCAGGAGCAAGGGCTTGTCTGGTGCATGCTCGAGGGTGGGGCGCAAGAACTCCCGCGTGCGCCGCGGATGGTCCACCGGGTAGAACGCGCTCTGGATCTCGACAATGCTCCGGCTGGGCGGCAGGAGAAAGGGCTCGCCGCGCGGCGGCAATTCGTCGTCCGTGAGGTAGTGCGAGCCGAACGTGTTCGCGTGGCGCCGGCGCAGGGAGCTGTCGATGGCGATGCCTCGCTCTTCGAGCAGCCGCACGATGGCCTCGTTGAGCAGCCACCAGCCCGCGCAGTACGCGTTTACCTCGCGGCATCGCTCGCGCAGCCACGCGAGTTCGCGGTCCATCTGCTCCGCGACCGCGGCCTCGTCGAACGCGTCCGGCGACATGGGCTCCAGGCCGCTTTCGCCGTGGGTGAAGAAATGGCCGTGGTATCCGATGTCGGCCACTTCGGCCAGACGAGCTAGGCGAGCGGTGTATTCGTCCTCCGAGACGCCATGCCCGTCCATCAATTCCGCGGCCTCGGGGCAGTAGGGAGTCGTCACGCACGCGGTGGGCCGCGACTGGGTCGTCTCGTTCAACCAGGCGACGAACTCCAGGAACGGCTCGAACACGGCCGCGTGCGCGATCTTCTCCGTGTGGAACACGACGGTGAGGTGCAG
>JAJRTI010000281.1 GCA_024278415.1 Planctomycetota bacterium
AAGGGGGTGAGGCACCGCGCTCAACCGACCCAGGGTAGCGAGCTTCGCTCGCAACCCTGGGCTGGAGGACGGAATCCCGTTGGGATTCCTGGTCCCCGGCGCCCGCCGCAGCCATCCTTGAAATGTGGGTAAAGAGCAGGGGCTCGGCCCCGTGTTGCGATGACTGCCGACTACTGGGCGGCACCCTGTCATCCCACCTCCCTTTCCTTCCCGAATCTCGCTCGCCGAAGGCGAGCGAGATTCGGGAAGGAAAGGGGAGACAGCGGTGGGGCTGGTTCCGCGGTAGTCGGTAATCATCGCTCCACTGGGACAAGCCCAGCGGGGGCGGAACGGCTGCCTCTCGTCGATGTCGTGTCGCACTCCTACTCTTAGTCTTACTCTTAGTCTTACTCCTCCCTGTCCTGCGATTACGAGTAAGACTACGAGTAAGACTACGAGTAAGACTAAGAGTAAGATTAAGAGTAAGATTGTGAGTAAGACTAAGAGTACGAACCCAGGCGCGTCCCCTCCCTTTCCCGCCGCGAAGTCTGCGACAAAGCGCATAGCATCTTGAGATACCCGCCATGCAACAATTCATCACTGCCATAGCCGACCTCCTCGCGAAGCATGTGCCCCTGTCCAGCGACGAGGTCGCGGCGGCGCTCACCACCCCGCCCAACCCCAACATGGGCGACCTCGCGTTCCCCTGCTTTTCCCTGGCCAAAACGTTTCGCAAAGCTCCGAACCTGATTGCGGAGGAGCTGGCACACACGATCGCGGCCGAGGGCGCTCCGGCCCAAGTCAAGGCCATGGGCCCCTACCTCAACTTCTTCCTCGACAAACCGCAAGTCACCGCACAAGTGCTCGCGGCCGTCGCGCAGCAACGCGAGGAGTACGGCCGCAGCACACAGGGCGAAGGCCAGACGGTCGTCATCGACTTCTCCTCGCCCAACATCGCCAAACACCTCAGCATCGGCCACCTGCCCAGCACGGTCATTGGCAACGCGCTGCACAAGCTCTACAGCGCACGGGGATACAAGGTCGTGGGCATCAACCATTTCGGCGACTGGGGCACGCAGTTTGGCCAACTCATCGTCGCGTTCAAGAGGTGGGGCAGCGAGGAGCAATTCCAGGCCGACCCGGTGGCCGAGATGAACCGCATCTACGTGCAGTTCCACAAAGAGGCCGAGAATGACCCGGCGCTCATGGACGAGGCGCGGGCCTGGCTGAAGAAACTCGAGGACGGCGACCCCGAGGCCGTGGCCATGTGGCAACGCTTCAAGGCCGAAAGCATCAAGGAGTTCGAGAAGGCCTACGACCGGCTGGGCGTGCGCTTCGACGAGTACAGCGGCGAGAGCTTTTTCAACGACAAGATGGCCGCGACCGTCGAGCGCATCAAAGCCGCGGGCATCGCACGCATCAGCGAAGGCGCGCTCGTGGTCGACGTGGCGGACAACGTGCCGCCCTGCCTGATCCTGCGCAAGGACGGAGCCACGCTCTACGCGACGCGGGACATCTGCGCTGCCGAGTACCGACACGAGCACTACGCCGCGGACAAAATCCTCTACGTCGTCGGGTCGCCGCAGAAGCTCCACTTACAGCAGGTCTTCACCGTGCTGAAGAAGATGGGCTACGAATGGGCGGACAACTGCGTGCACGTGGACTTCGGCCAGATCAGCCTCGGTGGCGGCGAGAAGATGTCCAGCCGCAAGGGCAACGTTATCCTGCTCAACGACGTGCTCGACGAGGCCGTGGCCCGCGCGCGGGCGACCATCGAGGAGAAGAACCCCGACCTCGAAGACAAGGAGACGGTTGCGGAGGCCGTGGGCCTCGGCGCGGTTGTGTTCGCCAAGCTCAGCAACCGTCGCATCAAGGATGTGAGCTTCTCGTGGGACGAGGTCTTGAGCTTCGAAGGCGAGACCGGGCCCTACGTGCAGTACACTCACGTGCGCACGTGCAGCATCCTCGACAAGTATGGCAAGCCCGTCGATGCATCCGCGGACACGTCGCGGCTCGCTGAGGTCGAGGAATATGAACTCGTCAAGGCGCTGGCGAACTTCGGCTCGGTCATCGAGCGCGCCGCGGACGAATACGAGCCGGCCCTGCTGTGCCGATACTTGCTCGACCTGTGCAGCCTATTCAACAACTACTACCACAAGCATCGCATCATCGACGCCGGCGAGGCCATCGCGGGGGCGCGCGTGTTGCTCGTGGACTGCGTGCGCCAGGTGCTCGCGAACGGGCTTGGGCTGCTGGGCATCCGGGCGCCGCGGAAGATGTAGCCGCGCAGTGGAAGCCATGCCGCTCGTAGTGGCGACCGTAAGGGCGCCCTCTGCTCCAAGGGCCAATCGCCACCCGAGCGGAAGGCCCTCACGGGCCGCTGGACAGATCGCGTCGAGTCCCCAGACAGAGGCGATGACGGCGCACTCCAAATGCGGCGCCCTCACCCCTTCACCTTCAGGTACTCGCCCAGCCGTTTCAGGCCCTCCGCCAAGTTGGGGCAGTGCTTCTCGACGAACTTCTTCTTGTCCGCGGCTTTGGCGGGCTTTTTCTTCTGGTACGCCTTGAGCGCGGCCTCGCCGTCGTAATCGACTGCCGCAACGCGCACCGCGAGGGCCTCCTCCCACATGCCGAACGCGCTCCCCGGCAGCATCGCCACGCCCTCCTTGTCCAGCAGGTCTGCGCAGATCTCCGCGTCGGTCGAGACGGCCGGCGCCTTGAACCGCTCAGCGAACGGCGAGAAGTCGGGGAATAGGTAGTACGCACCCTCGGGCTTGGGGCAGCGCAGCTTCAGTTTCGCCAGCCCGCGGTATAGATAGTCCGTCGCCAGTTCATGGATTGCCGCGCAGTCCTCCACGTGCTGGCGCACTTCCTTGTTCTCGCTCAACGCAACGATCGCGGCGTGTTGAATTGGCGCGCACACGCACGAAAACGTCTCGCTCGCCAGCGCGGCCAGGTGCGGCATGAGCACCTCCATGCCATCGGGCAGCAAGAGCACGCCAAGCCGGTGCCCTCCCGCGCTGAAGCCCTTCGACAAGCTCGTCGTCACAATCGTGCGGTCCGGCGCGTACGCGGCAATGCTTGCGTACTTGCCCTTGCCGAAGGTGATCTCCGCGTAGATCTCGTCGGCAATCACGATGATGTTCTGCTCCGCCGCGGCCGCGGCGATGGCCTTGACTTCATCAACCTTATAGACCGCGCCGGTGGGGTTGCACGGGGAGTTGAGGATGAGGATGCGCTGCCGCGCGTCGGACTTGCGGCACGCGGCCTCTATGGCGTCAGGGCCGACGCGGTACCCGGCCTCGGCATCGGTCCGAACGTCGATGATGCGCTTGTGCAGGATCCGCGCCTGGGGTGCGTAGCTCACCCACGACGGCACGGGCAGCAGCAGGTCGCCTTCGAGCACCATGAGCAGATCGAAGATCAACTCCTTGCTCCCAGGCCCCACCATGATGCGATCCGCGGAAGCGTTGTGGCCGAAACGCCACCCCAAGTAGTTGGCCGCGGCCTCGCGCAACTCAGGCAAACCCTGCGACGGCAGGAAGCGGTTGTCGCCCGCGTGCCTCACGAGCGCGCCCACGAACGCCTTGGGCGGGGGGAACGGCGACTGGCCAAAGCCCAAGTGCACGACCTCGAAGCCCATGGCTCGCGCCTCCGCGACGCGCTGGTTCACGGCCAGCGTGGGCGAGTGGGTGAGGTACTTCGTGCGAATGTGTGTGTCCGGTCTCATGGCCGCCCTACTCCTTTCGAATGGCAGTGATGGGAGCCGCACGATGATACCTGCGCTATCGCTGTCCAGCAAGGGCCAGCGGGACTGTTGCAGAATGGACGCGAACTTGGCACACTCAACACGCCGCCCCCATCCTCGTGCCGTGTTCATGCACACGCTGGAACTCCATAATGCGAATCACCCGAATCTTCATCGCTGGCCTGGCTCTGACGTCGAGCGCCCTTGCCGGCGCATCGCTCACCCTGCTGCCCAACCAGGACTTCGAATCGCCGCAGCTCGGGTGGGGCCTGTGGCCCGCCGGCTCGGAGTCCAAGATCGAACTGGATGGGCAAGTCTTCCGGGCCGGCAAGCAATCCCTGCGCGTCACCGCGGTGCAGTCCGGCGACAGGGCCATCGTGAACTGCACCGCCACCGGCTTCAAGATTGGCGCGCTGTACCGCATTTCCGTGTGGATCCGCAAAGACGCGAGCGTGCCGGACTCCGCAGTGAGCTACTTCATCAACTACCGCGGCGGCGAGACCAACGCGATCCAGTCGCGTGCATTCCCCTATCAACTTCGCAAAGCGCGTGACGGCGAGTGGACGCGTTGGTCCGGGCTCTTCATCACCCCCCGGGGCGCGGCCGCGTGGCAGTTCTGTCTTGGCGTAGAGCACACCGTGGGCCGCGTCTGGTTCGACGATATCCAGATCGAAGACTTGGGCTCGCCGCAGGCGGTCACGCCCGACGTGTGGTCCTACCTCCCGCTCGGCGTGCAAGTGGGCAGCCGGCCGTTGAAGCGCTTCCTCCAACTCCAATCTGAGAAGGCGCCGCTCTACCTCCTCGCGCGCACGTATAACAAACTGCTCTTCAGACACGCATTTGCAGAGCGAGGCCTTCGCGACCTCGAACGCGCCTGTTTCTACACGGGCAAGCCCGTGCCGCGATTCCCCGGTATGGTCTGGAAGCTCTGCAACCAGGCGCTCAACGAAACGTACCGAACGTACGGCCAATCGTTCAAGGCCCGCACCGAGCGGGACCTGCGCAAGATACGCAAGAGCCTCATGAAGACCAGCGTGGCCATCGACACCATGCGCCGACAAACGGCCCGCAGCCTCGCCCAAGTCCGCCCCACGATTCGGCTCCGCCCGCCCCACAAGCTGGGCCGCCAGCCGCGAGCAACCCCGCCCTTCTCCAGCACGGGCCAAATGAAACGGCTCCTCTTCGGCGCTTGGAGCCCGACGGCCTTTGCGGAGTTCGAACAGCCGTTCGACTTCGAGTTCCACTCGTCCGCTCCCGGCGCGCCCAAGACCTACACGGAGGGCAAGATCGACCTCAGCAACGTGACCGCCGCGTGCGACCGGATTGAGCAACTTGGCTACCGCGGCACGTTCAGCTACCTCATGTTCGGCATCCACGACCTCATGTATGCGCCCAAGTGGCTCTTGGACAAGCACAAGGACGACCCCGATTTCTTCAAGGTTTCCGCAGACGGGTTGAAGGGCCGGAGCCGCGGCAAGAACCACAGTCTGAACTATTTCCACCCGGCCGTGAAACAGTACATTCGGGACTACCTGCGCCGATACGCCGAGTTCTGCCGGCATGAACCCCGGGTGCTGTTCCACGAAATCGCGCAGGAAGCATCCATCGATTTCACCACGGCCAAGGGCCGGCGCGAAAGCGGATACGGCCCCCACGCGCTCGCGGCCTTCCACAGCCGGCTCCAGGACAAGTATGGATCGATCGACAAGCTGAACGCGCGTTGGGGCGCGACGTACGCGAGCTTCGCGGCCATCCAGCCGCCGCCCGATCCGTACGTGGAGCCGCGCCAGGCGATCACCCCACTCGTGGCGGAATTCGAGGCCTTCAGGGAAGACGCCTATTTCGACTACCTGAAGCTGATCTACGACTCGCTGAAAGCCGGCGATCCGGACACGCCGGTCGTGGCGCGGCACAGCAGCCTTCTGCGCGGCTTCAGCGGCGCGCGCGCGTTCGAGTCGTGCGACGTGTTGTGCTACCACAACCGCGCGCCGGCCATGCAGATGATGAACGTGTACCTCAACAGCCTCAACCGCTACCACGGCAAAGCGCTGGGCTACATGGAAGACTTCTGGGGCGTGCAGGAGGAGCGCACGCGCACCGACGACGAGCGCGTGCAGCGCCGCGCGCTGGCGAAGCACGTCGCGCGCACGTGCATCTGGGGCCGCACGCTCCAGATGAAGTGGTACGCCTACACCACCGGCTCGTACATCACGACGTACAACGGCAACTGGATGAACCCCCGCTACGACGTCACGACCATGCGCTACTGCGCGCCGGCCCTCGCGGTGGCGAAGCGCAAGATGGAGCAGTTCGATTGGGTGCTCACGCACAGCACGATTGCGCCGTCCCGCATCCTGGTGCTCGAGCCGTCGGCCACCATGCGCAACGAGCGGCCGAGCCAGACCGTCTACGGCGAGCTGCTCGGCTGGCGCCAACTGCTCTATCGCAACGGCTGGCTGTACGAGCTTGTGCCCGGCTCGTACGTGCGGGACGGGCGCTGCAAGTTGGAGCAGTTCGATGTCGTGGTGCTGCCCCAGGCCAAGTACCTGTGCGACGACTTGCAGACGAAGCTCGCCGCGTTCGTGAAGGCCGGAGGCGCGCTCGTGTGCACGGGCAAGCCAGGCGAGTTCGACGAGATCGCGAGGCCATCGGGCAAACTCCTGAATGCGCTGAGGATGCGCACCGAGGAATGGGCCGCGGCCGGCAAGCTCTGGGGGGATTCAGATGCCAAGGAAGCGTTCGCCGTCGCGGCGTCGGGCCAGGGCAAGGTCGTGGCCTGCCGCGGGGTAGCGGCCCTCCAGGCCGATGCCGGCCGGGAGGGTTTCCTGAGCTTCCTCGAACGGAACGCGACGCGGGCCGCATGGGCGGAGGGAGCGCCGTTCGAGGTGGTGCTGCGCGTGACGGAGGACGGACAGCGCTACGTGTTCATCCTCAACCCCGACGTGGACGAGACGCGGCAAGGCCGCGTGCGCGTGGCCGCGCAGGCGCGCGCAGCGCTCGACGTGAGTATTCCCGGCGCGTGCCCGGTCAAGCTCAAGCGTTCAGACTCGGATACATCGTTCGACGTGCGCCTGGCGCCCGGCGACTGCGCGGTGGTCGTGCTGCTCAAGTGAGCGCGAGACGCGTCCGCCCAGCCCGGCCGTGGAAACGGCCCGTGCGCGTACAGCCCCGCATGAACCCGTAGGAAGGAACCCACCTGCATGAATGCCATCGTCATCTGCCTCGACACACTACGTGGGGACGCACTGGGCTGCCACAGCCCTGGCTGGGTGCAGACGCCGTGCATCGACGCGTTCGCTCAACGCGCAACGGCCTTCACCCAGGCGCGCTGCGGCTCGTTCCCAACCATCCCTATGCGCTTCGACGCGTACACGGGCGACGTGGCTTGGCCGCGATGCGGCTGGCTTCAAGGCCCGGAGGCGGGCCAACCCCAACTGCCGCTGCTCCTGCGGGAGGCCGGCTACTACACGGGCCTCGTGCTCGACACCCTCAACAACGTCCGCGTCGGCCTGCCCAACTTCTACGACGAGTGCCACTTCATCGAGAAGCCCGTAGACGACGGCGTGACGGCCCAGGACATCCCCGTGCCAGTGCCCGTCGAGCACTTCCGCCAGCAAGCCGGTGGATACCGCCGCGATCGAGCCACATGGTCGCACTACAAGCACGAAGAGGACTGGTTCGCCGTGCGCACGATGTTGCGCGCGTGCAAATGGCTGGAGGACAACGCACATCGGGACAAGTGGTTCCTCTGGGTTGACACGTTCGAGATCCACGAGGACTGGATGCCGCCCAAGCACTACGTCGAGCTGTACGACAAGGGCTACGACGGCCCCGACTACACGTATCCCAACTACGGATACACGGACATCTACGCGCCCGAGCACCTCAACCACCTTCGCGCGTGCTATGCCGGCGAGGTGACGCTCGTGGACCGCTGGCTGGGCGAACTGCTGCGGCAAGTGGAAGTGATGGGGCTGCTCGACAACACCGCGATCATCCTCACGTCCGACCACGGCATGTACATCGGCGAACACAGCCGCGCGGGCAAACACACGGTCGATGCCGACGACCCGTGGCCGCTCTACGACACGGTGGCGAGGGTGCCGTTCCTCATGTGGACGCCTTTCCCCGCGGCCCAGCAGGTGGACGCGCTCGTGCAGTCCGCGGACATCATGCCCACCGTGCTCGACCTCTGCGGCATCGAGCCGCGGGCGAAGGTGGGCCGGTCCGTCCTGCCGCTGCTCAGGGGCGAGGCGGAGTCCATCCACGAAGCGGTCTACACCAGTTGCCACAGCGGCGACGGCCCGGGCCGCATCCACTATGTGCCGTCGCATATCACGGTCAACGACGCGCGCTACACCGCCATCTTTGGCCGGCCGCCGCACAAGCCCGAGCTGTACGACCGCACGACCGATCCCGAGCAGCAGTGTGACATCGCGGACGCCAACGAGGACGCGGTCGAGACGTTGCGCATCGGCTTGGTCAAGTTCATGCGGCAGCAAGGGGCGAGGGAGACGTATATTCACGAGTACGCGATGGGCGGCGCGTAATCTCGTCAGGGGCACGATGCGATCCGCGTCCCCCCTCCTAGGCTGACAATTACCCGCACGTGAGACTGTTGCCGTTGGGCCGCAGATCCAATGGGCACACAGATTCCCGAATCTCATGAGTGTGGACTCGGCCTATCGAGGCTATGCCTTTCCCTGACGGTTCTGGCCTTCAATTACAGGCCCCCCTGTAGTCCCCCCTGGAAGGGGGGACTCGACTCGGCCTATCGAGGCCATGCCTTTCGATTACAGGACCCGTCCCCACTGGAAGGGGGGACTACAGGGGGGTAGCGCTGTCGATGACAAACTGCACTCGCTTGCCAGCAGAGCTGGATCGTGGAACCACGGTGTTGAGGGGTGTAGGTCTGATTGTACGTATCCCAACGCGTCGCATTCTGGAGTTTCAGTTTCGAAGTGGATTCAGGCAGGTTCACAACAAACGTCCCGGCTCTTCGCCTGCGTGCAACCCCTCGCGGACACCGCAGCCCGAAGGG
>JAJRTI010000282.1 GCA_024278415.1 Planctomycetota bacterium
CCCAAGCGGCTGAGTGGCGACTGCCAGAGGACTGTCTTGCGCCCGCGGTCAGGCGCGGCCGCAGTTTGCGCGGACTTCGTTTCACGAAGCACGACTGGCGCGCGGGGCTGGGCGCCGCGGACACGGGCTACCTACTGAAAATCGATGCTCAGGAATCGTTGCCCGATGCCGTGGCGAAATATGTGGCCTACGGCGAACAGCAAGGTGTCCACAGAGCATACAAGTGTCGCAAACGCTCGCCGTGGTATTGCGTGCCTCACGTGTACATGCCAGACGCTTTCTTGAC
Source organism: Planctomycetota bacterium (assembly GCA_024278415.1). Next base: position 287 of record JAJRTI010000282.1, read on the forward strand.
CTACATGAGCGGCGCCGTGCCCAAACTCGTGGCCAACACCGCAGGGGCAGTTGCGCCGAATAGCCTCCACATCGTCCGGATACGGGCAGGCCAAAGCGTCACGCCTCAGGGCCTTGCGGTCCTGTGGCAGAACTCGCTCACCCGCCTCAGCGCCGAGATTGAAGGCCATGCCCTTGGTGGCGGCATGCTGAAGCTGGAGCCCAGGGAAGCCGGCAATGTTCTGCTTCCTCGCGTCCATGACGCTCCGCCGCAAAACTTGGCGAGAGAACTCGATCGGATCCACCGGCAACGCGGATCCTTGGAGGCTCAACGCCTTGCCGACCGGGAGATTCTGAGAAAGGGACTGGGGCTGTCAGACGCTGACTGCCGTCTGTTGCGATCTGCGGCGGAAGCGCTCATGAAGCGAAGATACAGGAAGTAACGGAGGATCCCACATGCCCATAGAGTTCCTGCGTATGACCGACGCGTTGGCCGCGTTCGCTGCGGCCACCAGCACCCAAGACCAGGGGCACATCAAACCCCTGCACCAATACCTCTCCATGCGCCTTGTGCTTGAGGGCGGCTTCCTAGATCACGCCGCATCCGCCTCTCCAGGCCAAGCCCAGGGCCGGGAAGTGGGAGCTATCATACTGCCCTGACGCCGAGACCTCCGGCGAACTCACCGTCTTTGGCGGCATGAAGACGAAGCAAATCGACGTCGTCGTGGCCAAACAGGGAATAGGGCCTGTTGTGGCTATCTCTGTGAAGGGAACGCTGAAGGCATACCGAAATCTAATGAACCGCATGGAGGAGGCCATCGGGGACTCGACGAACGTACACGTCATGTATCCCGGCCTCGTCTACGGCTTCATGCATGTGCTGAGGGCGAATCGCGCAGAGAAGGGGTACGGGCCAAAGGACTCTGCAATAGGCGAGAACTGTGAGGTCTCTCCTCAAGTGATGAGCTACTTCGCCGCGCTCTCCGAAATGACGGGCAGGCGATTTGTCCGCAATGACTTCACCCGCTATGAGGCCGTGGCCCTTGCACTCGTCGAGAACCAACCGCCGCGGGAAATCGGTTCCGTGTACGGGTTGTTCCCCGACGCGGATTCGTCACTCCGGATCGAGACGTTCTTCTCGCGCCTGTTCGAAGTGTACGATCTTCGCTTCCCGCTAAGAGCCGCGCGCTTGGCCGGTGTGCGCCGTGTCGCCTGGCGGGAGGACTCGCCCCTGTTTGAGCAGCTCAAAGCGGAGACGGAATCGCCGCTTGATGAGATATTGGGATACTCGCCCAGGCTAGCAGACTGATCGCGGAAACCCAACACTGTTTTCAACAAGAGATGGGAGGGTGAATCATGTCCCATGTGCTTGTGATCCTGATGTGCTTTGGTGCTGTAGCACGTCCAGGGTATGTGCGAATGCTGCGGCAACAGAAAGTCGTATTGACCTCCGGGGTTCCCGTCGAGTGTTGGGTTGGCGCTAAGTGGAAAATCGCCGGGGTTGATGGTGCGGATGTCGTCTGTTATGCACCAACATGGGGGAACGGCACGTGTCGAATCCCCAAAGGTGATCTGGTGGAGGTTACTTGGCCACAGGCGCCCCTTGAGCAGATGGTTGCGCAAGTCTGGCGGATGCGCTTCCGCGGTCTCGTTGCCAGGGTCAGCCAACACCGCTACACCGTTTCAGCGGAGATGGTTCCTGGATGGCGGAAAGCGGCTCGGATCAAACCAGAAGACATGCTCGTCGCTTTTTGGAATGCGTGGAAGGGGTCGTGGCCAAAAACCAAAAAGGCGCAGCGACGAATCATGGGGAAGGGAAAGGTCATCATGATTGACAGTGACCAGAAGGAGATTGGCTCGTGCAATCGAAAAGGCGTTGTGATGGCCAAACAAGAGGATAAACAATGAAGATCATTGCTATCTGACTACTTTGCCCCCTTGTACCCAAGCGAACAGGAGCAACCCGAAGCATGGCAACCCTGACCAGTGTCACCCGCCGCGGCTTCCTCAAGCGCTCGGCATGTCTTGCCGCGCCGGCGTTCGTGCCGGCGTATGCGCTTGGGGCGGATGGCTCCAAGCCGGCGAGCGAACGCATCGGCGTGGGCCTGATCGGCCTTGGGAAGCTGGGCTACTACTCACACCTGAGCGCGTTCCTCAACGAGCCGCGCGTGCAGGTGGTCGCGGTGTGCGACGTGGAGCGCACGCGGCTCGACAACGCGAAGACGCGCGCGGACGCGCACTACGCGAACCGCCTGCCGAAGGGCACATACAAGGGCTGCGCGGCGTATGTGGACTTCCGCGAGTTGCTCGCACACCCCGACGTGGACGCGGTGGTGATCGCCAGCCCCGAGCACTGGCACGCCGTGCACGCGGTCGAAGCGTGCAAGGCCGGCAAGCACGTGTACTGCGAGAAGCCTATGGCCCACTCGATCGGCGAGGCGCGGGCGGTCGTGGACGCGGCCGAACGTTATGGGGCCGTGTTCCAGGTCGGCACGCAACAGCGATCGGACGCGACGTTCCGCTTCGCGTGCGAGTTGGTGCGCAGCGGCCGGATCGGCAAGGTGCACACGGTGCACGTGAATTGCGGCGGCCCGCCGCAGGATTGCTACCTCCCGGCCGAGCCCACGCCCAAGAGCATGGAGTGGGACTTGTGGCTGGGGCCCGCGCCGTGGAGGCCGTACAACTCGAAGCTCCAACCACTCAACACGGACAACTACGGCCCCTGGAGGCCCTATCGCGACTACGGCGGGAGCGGCATGACGGATATCGGCGCCCATCACTTCGACATCGCGCAGTGGGGTTTGGGCATGGACGCGAGCGGGCCGGTCGAGGTGCACCCGCCTGACGGCAAGGAGTGGCCGCGCCTGGGCTACAAGTATGCAAACGGCGTGACGCTCTTCCACACCGGCGGCATGGCGGGGAGCGCGGTGGACTTTATCGGCGCGGAGGGCCGCGTGGCGGTCAACCGCGGCCGGTTCCTGAAGACGGAGCCGCAGGCGCTCGCGCGGGAGCCGCTTGGCGCGGGCGACGTGCACCTGTATGAGAGCCGCAGCCACCGGGGCAACTGGCTCGACGGCATCCGCCTGGGCAAGCCCGCCATCTGCCCCGCGGAGATCGGCTGCCGGTCCGTGACCGTGTGCCACCTGGGAAACCTGGCGTACTGGCTCAAGCGCCCGCTCAAGTGGGACCCCGCGGCGGAGCGGTTTGTCGGCGACGCGGAGGCCAACCGCCTACTTCGGGCCCCCATGCGCGGCCCGTGGCGGGTGTAGCTGGCGGCTCGGGGACGGGCAGGGGACGCGATGCGGAAGTCCCGCACGTGCGGGAATCGCATCGTGTCCCCGGGCCTACGGCCTCGCGGGCACTGGGACGGTTTTGTTGCCCGTGGCCCCGGGGAAGTCCTTCCGGGTCTGCGCTTTGCCCTTGGCGCGCAATTCCTCGGCCATCCTCTTGATGTGCAAGATGCGCTTCTTCACCTCGTAGAAGCCGTGCCACCACGCATAGTCGGGCGCCATCATGGCGGTGCCCATGCGCGCGCGCCGGCCCTCGTAGTGCCAAAGCTCGTATTCTTCGAACTCGATGGGGTCGTCGAAGTAGCGCTTTGTGGACACTAGGCCCTCCTTGCGCAGGTCGTCCACGAGCTTCTTGGTGGGTTTCCAATACGTGTCGTTGTATAGCTTCACGGCCCTGTCGAGCCGGTCGTAATGGCCATCGGTCCAGACCTTCGAGTGGCACTGGAGGCACACGGTCTTCATCTTGGCTCTCTCGGTCGAGTAGTGGCTCTTGGCCGGCCAGGGCTTGAAGTCGCTGGGCCTGACCGTGAGCGGGGCTTGGAGTTCCCACGAGAGGCGTTCGCTCACGTCGTGCGTGGTGGGCGCCTTCGTCTTGGCCGTTGCGGCTCCGGACATGTGGCAGGTTGCGCAGGTAGGCGCTCGGAAGTCTACGCCGGGCGTCCACGCGCCGGGTGCGGCGTCCCAGTTCCACGAGTAGCCTTCTGCGTCGTAGATCGCGCCGTGCTTGGACTCTTTGTAGATTTCGATCTGGGGGTGGTCGGGGCCCAAGTGGCATTGGCCACAGGCCTCAGGCTTGCGCGCTTCCGCGATGGAGAACTTGTGCCGCGTGTGGCAACTGGAGCAGCTCCCGAAGCTGCCATCGAGATTGGCCCGGCCGATGCCGACATTGGGCCAGGTGGCTGGATCGAGGTTGCCCTTCTTGTCGAGCTTGAGCACCGTGCCGTGGCAGTGGTAGCAGCCGGTGATGCGCTCCGTCTCCGAGGCCAAGCCCTGCTTGAGCCAGTTGTCGATCTTCCAGATGATCTTCAGCGTGTTCGCGTGCTTACTGACCGCGAACTCCTTGGCCTCGTCAGGGTGGCAGCGCGAGCAGTCCTTGGGCGTGACGCAGGCGGTGACGGCGACCGGGCCGAACTCGAAATGCGGCTTGTTGATGTCCTTGTCGCCCTGCTCTGCGGCGTGGCAGTCGATACAGGTCACGTTGGACTTCGCGTGCGCGCTTTCCGCCCAGTCGTTGAACTGGCCGGGGTTCTCCGTCTGGTGGCAGCTAATGCACTCCTTGGCGTCGGCGGAGATGCTGCGCTCGAGGGAGAAGACCTTCTTCTTCGCGTAACGCACCTCCTCTTGCGCGACCGCGGTGGCAGCCATGGCGAGCAGTATCCCGCATGCGAACGTGACGTGGCGAAACATGGTGGGGCTCCGGGGCAGAGGTCAGAAGTCAGAAGTCAGAAGTCAGAAGACGGAAGACGGAAGACGGAAGACGGAAGTCAGAAGACGGACCAGGGGTGGAATCAGCGCGCGGCGGTGTAGAGCGCCCGAGGTTTGTGCACGAGGTTCTCGTGGCACTGGATGCAGGACTTCTCGTAGCCGGGGCGCTTGGGGTAAAGCGTCGCCCGATGGGCGATCATCGCACCGCGGCTCATGCCCGTGGCGAGCAGGTCCGCGTGGCAGCGTTGGCAGCGTTTGTTCGGGATGCTCGCGCGCGCTTGGCGCTTGGCCGCGTCGCGGTCGTATTCGCCCCCGAACAGGTGGCCGTAGACGTCCTTGGCCCCGTGGTACGTCTTGGCCAAGAAGAACCGGGCGAAGTGGCTGGGGTCGGGCAGGTGGCAGTCGATGCACTTGACCACCACGCCCTTGTCGTTGACTCGATGCGAGGAGGTGCGCCACGAGTCGTACGCAGGCTGGATCTCGTGGCACATCGCGCAGAACTCGGGCGTGGACGTGGCCATCATGACCTGATGGGTGAAGACGAATCCCAGCGCACCGACGGCCATGAGGCCGACGGCCCCAAAGAGGCCCCATCGACGCTTCGGGCGTGGGCTGGCTGGTGTCTGCTTGGTCATGTAGGTTGCAGGGCCGGGGCTGACGGCTCCCATGGGTGGGGGATATTAGCACCGGCAGGGATAAACGTCAAGTGTTCTTGTCCAAGTTTCCGGGGCATGCCCGAAGTCCGCCGTACGGCGCAATGGCGCTTAGTGAACCGTTTTCAGCGACAGTCAATAGCCAGGGGCGTGAGCCCCTGGAGAGGAGGTGCGTTTCGCGTCCAAGCCCCGTTAGGGGCGACAGAGCCGTGCGAATGCGACATTCTGTCGCCTCTTCGAGGCTCATTGGAATCAATGTATCACACTCCCACGGCTTGCGCCGTGGGCTATTGACTGCCGTCCCATTGGGACTCAATCATGCCTATTTCAGCACCACTGCGCCGTACGGCGGACGACTTCGGCTACCGCGGCGTCGCGCTCGCATAGAACTGCATGCGCGGGAACTGGTCCGAGATCAGGCCGCCATCGATGATGATGTGCTGGCCGGTGATGTAGCTCGCGGATTCGCTCGCGAGGTAGACCACCGCACCGCACACGTGGCTTGGCTTGCCGAGCTTGCCGAGCGGGATGTGCTCGACCGCGTACTCCCAGAAGCCGTCCTTGAGCGGAAAGTCGTCCGCAATCTCCGTCTCGATCAGGCCCGGCGCCACGCAGTTGACGGTGATGCTGTGCGGCCCCAGCTCGATCGCGAGCGACTGCGTGAGCATCTGCACCGCGCCTTTGCTCGCGTTATAGGGTGCGAGCAGCGCCTCGCCCACAAACGCGTTGGTGCTGCTGATGTTGATGATGCGGCCGCCCGCGCCGCGGGAGATCATGTGCTTAGCCGCGGCTTGGGAGAGGAGGAACGGGCCCATGACGTTGATGCGCAGCGTGCGCTCCAGCATGGCCGCGTCCACTTCGTCGAACGGCACGAGGTCCGCCACGCCGGCGTTGTTCACGAGGATATCGATCTTGCCTAGTTCGGCCGCGGCCTTGTCGAACCCGTAGGCCACCGTATCGAGGTCGCCCACGTCTTGCTGCACCACCGCCGCGCGCCGGCCCATGCCGCGGACCTCGACCGCGGCCGACTCGGCATCACTCGCGCGGCTGCGGTAGAAGATGGCCACGTCCGCACCGGCGCGGGCGAGTGCGAGCGAGATGTCCCGGCCGATGCCGCGGCCGCCGCCGGTGACGAGCGCGGCCTTGCCCGTGAGGTCGAAGGGGTTCATGCTTGTCCTTTCGTTGTTGTGCGCGCTTGCATTGACTTGGGGAGTATATCAGAATCCTGACGCGGGCTTCGCTTGCAACCCAAGGCCTCGACCGTCATGGATCAGAGGCAACACGTGCCGTGTGGAGTGCAGGTTCGCTGTTCCGTATTGCGTATTGCGTATTGCGTATTGCGTATTGCGTATTGCGTATTGCGTATTCGGATCGCGATCCGAGATACGCAATACGCTGTCGAGAGTGCGCGCACATCGCGCAACCTCTTGTTTTTTATCGCGGTTGCTGGCCGCGAAGGCACTAAGACTCCACTTCCCCCGTGTCCACCCCACGCTTCAACTCATACGAACAGGCCTGGGACTTCCTCCTCTCGGCCGTCGACTACGAGAAGCTCGTCGCGTACAAGTACGACGTCGACACCTTCGACCTGGGCCGCGTGCGCGCGTTCATGGCCGCGCTTGGCGATCCGCACCGCGCGTTCAAGACCGTCCACGTGGCCGGCACGAAGGGCAAGGGCTCCACGTCCACCATGGTCGCCGCGATCCTGCGCGAGGCCGGCTACCGGACCGGCCTTTTCACGTCGCCGCACATGATCGACCTAGAGGAGCGCATCGTCGTGGACGGCCGGAAGATCACGAAAGACGACACGATCTCGCTGGTATCGGCGATCGCCAACTATGTCGAGCGCGAGCGCGAGCGAGATTTGGACCTATCGCCCACGTTCTTCGAGATGCTCGCTGCGATGGGCTTCCTCCACTTCCGCCGCGCGCGCGTGGACTTCGGCGTCATCGAGGTCGGGCTTGGCGGCCGGCTCGATGCGACAAACGTGGTCGCGCCGGAGGCCTGCGCCATCACGACCATCGGCTTCGACCACGTGGACAAGCTCGGCGACACGCTCGCCGCGATCGCCGGCGAGAAGGCCGGCATCGTCAAGCCCGGCGCACCGGTGGTCACCGGCGTCCACCAGCCCGAAGCGCTCGACACCATCAAGGCCCGCTGCGCGGAGCAGGGAGCGCCGCTGTACGAACTGGGCAAACACGTGCGCGTCGAGGGCTGCCGCGTGTGCCGCGAGGCTGGCATTGGCACAACCGCGGTGCTGCGCTCGTGGCGGCACGAGCCGTTCGAAGTGACGCTGCCATTGCTCGGCATGCACCAGGCGCGCAATGCCGCGGTTGCACTGGGCATTGTCGCCGCGTTGGAGGAGCGGGGCGCGCTGCCGCCGGTGGGCACGGATACTATCGCCGAAGCGCTTGGGAAGGTCGCGCTTCCCGGCCGCGCGCAGGTCGTGGCGAGCAACCCCACCATCATCGTCGATGGCGCGCACACGGTCGAGTCGATCCACGCGCTGCGGGAGGCGATCGACGCGTACGTGCCGCACGAGCGGCTCATCCTCGTCCTCGGCGTTGCCACGGACAAGGACGTGGACGGCATCATCCGCGAAATCGTGCCGCACGCGGACGAAGCGATCTTCTCCACGTCGGACAGCCCCCGCGCGGCCGAAGCCGCCGCGCTCGCGGCGCGGGCCAAAGCGCTCTGCGGCCGGGAGGGGCGGGTGATCGAGTCGCCGGCGCACGCGATCGCCGCGGCCCAAGGGATGGCGGCGCCGGGGGATCTCATCTGCGTGACCGGGTCGTTCTACTTGGCCGGCGACGTGCTCGAAGCGCTGCGCGGAGATGGCTGATGCAGGCGGAATCCGCCTGGCCCGCCGTCTCGCGTCTCGGCGCTGCTACTTCGCCGTCTCTGCCCTCGCTGCGGCCAGGTGCGCTTGCCACGCGGAGTCGCTCCAGCGCACGCCCAGCGTCTTGCCGTCGGGCGCGCGCTTGGCGTACGCGCCCTTGCGCAGCCTGAAGTCGCCCTCCTTCGGCGCGGCGAAGCTCGGCGTGGCTCCCGTGCTCTGGCTCCCGTGTGCTGACACCTTCTGCCAGGCGGCCAGGTCGGCCGCGGCCGCGCCGTTCCACTTGCCGTAGCCATCGGTGTTGGCGGCGACGCCGTTCCACGACACCACGAGCGGCTGCGCCGCGCCCCAGCCCTGCGCGTCGATGCCCACCGCGTTGTGGGCCGCTACGTTACCCACGATGCGCACCCATTCCCGCAGCCCTTCCACGCGCAGGCCGGGGCCGGCGTTTTGGCAGAGCGTGTTGTGCTCCACGAACGCGAACGCGACGGCTTTGCAGTGCAGCCCGGCGCCCTTGTTCGCATACGCCAGGTTGTTCCATGCGGACACGCCTTGGCACGAGTCGATCAGCATACCGGGGCCGGCGTTGTGGTGTGCCACGTTTGCGGCCGCGGCCAGGGACGAGGTCTCTTGCACCGCGATGCCGGCGCGTGTGCTGCCGGCGCAGCGGTTGCCCAGGAGCACGACGGCCTGCGCGCGTTCCGCCGCGATGCCGTCTCGGCAGCCGATGCTCGTGTTGCCCACCACGACCGCGGCGGCCGCGCCGGAGATGAGGATGCCTGCCTCGGCCGCGCCGCTCACCTGGTTGTCGGCGATGAGCACCGCGCTGGCCTGGCTGCCGACGAGGATGCCCGTCTCGCCGCCGGCGATGCGGAGCCCGACCACGGAGACGCCCGGCGCCTGCACGGACACGGCGAACGCGGCGCCTTCGGCCGCGGCCAGGGTCGGCCGCGCCCCGGCCGCGGCGCGCAGGGTGATGCCGGCCTTGTCGATGACCACGCTTTCGGCGTAGTGGCGGCTGCCCAGGATCTCGATCGTGGCGTCGGGCTTGGCCTTGGCCAGGGCTTCGGCGAGGGTCTTGAAGTTGGCCTTCGCGCCTTTGCCCACGGTGAGCACGCCCCGGGTGCGCTGCGCGGCCCGCCGGCGAGCGGCCACGGCCGCGGCAAGACCGGACTGCGCGAGCGCGGGGTCTTGGAGCGTGGGCCGGTAGCCATCGAGCCGTTTCCCAAAGGTCGCCGACGCTCCCCAGGCCAGCGGACCGGCCGCATGGCTGGCTTCGACCCGAAGGTCGTACTGCGAGGGTTTTGCGAACGTCGGCCGCGCCCATTGGCTGCTCAAGCCTTGCCGCGTCAGCTCCCGCCATTGAGCCATCGACTCCACCTGGTCGAGGCTCGACCACTCTGGCGTCATTGGTGCGAAGACGAGATTGCGGTCCACCACGTAGCTTGGCTCGCCCGTGGCCGCGGGCCACGCGTCGGCGGGCATGGGGCCGTAGAGGACGTTGTCTCGCACCAGGATCGCGGCGCCGGCGGCTGGGGGTTTCGAGAGCGCGATCTGGCTCTCGAAGTTGGCGCATAGGATATTGCTGACCGCCGCGGAGTTGCCCGCGGGCGACGCGGCGATGCGCAGGCCTGCGGCGAAATTGAACGCGATGAGGTTGTGCCGAAAAAGCGTGCCCTCTTGCCACACGGCCGCGTCGAAGCCGTCGCCCCAGTTTCGCCACAGCACATTGCCTTCGACGAAGCTCGCGCCTCGCGCCGGCGCCTTAGGCGCGCCGGACGCGACCACGATCCCCGCGCGGTTGTAGGCCGCCAAGTTGCCGACGAAGATGGCCGGGCCGAGCGAGCGGATGCCCGGCCCCGCGTTGGCCGTGCATTGGCTCTTGGCCACGATCGCGTCCGGGCAGCCCTGTAGCGAGATGCCGGCAACCGCGTTGGATTGGAACACGCTGCCGTACACGACGACCCCGGCCGACGCCTGCACGTCGAGCCCGGCGCCGGCCGCGGCGACGACGGTGCAGTTGGACAGCGTGAAATTGTCGCTCCCCGACACGCGCACGCCGGCGCCTTGGATCGTGAGGCCGTGCAGCAACACGTCCTTCTTGCCTCGCACGCTGATGGCAAACGCGACTTGGCCCGTCGGCGCCAGTATGGGCCGGACGCCATCAGCCGCTCGGATCATGACATCGGGCGCGCGCAGCGACAGCGCTTCCGTGTACGTTTCGCTATCTGCGATGACGATCCTCGTGCGGCCTTTCACCTTGGCGAGAGCGGACGCGAGGGTCTTGAACAGGCCGCCTTCCTTCTTCACCACGAGCGTCGTGTCCACATACGTGCTCATGCGGCGCTCGACCGCGCGCTTGACCTCGGGGAGCGCGTAGACCTTCGTCGTGCGCGGGCGCACCTTGCGCAGGATCGCGTCGCCCGCGGCAATGAGCCGCGCGGCGGCGATCGGGTCCCTCGCCTTGGCGTACGCGGCGGTGTCCTTGAACGTGGCATCAAGCTTGGCCACGATGTCCGCCAGTTCGCCGGTCTCCTTGGACTGGATGCCTTCGAGGAGCTTCGCCACGAGCTTGGCCGCCTCCTCCTCGTGCGCGATGTGCTGCTCCGCGTCGAGCACTTCGGTCCAGAAGGCCGCAATCTCGCCCACGCGCTTGCTCTGCGCGGGCGTGAGGGTCTCCTTCTTCAGCGCGTCCAGCGCCTTCTGCGCGTCCCGGTCGCCATCGCCGAGCAGGAACGCGGCCTCTTGGATTCGCCGGTCGATGGAAGGCGGGTACGCCCCGCGGGTCAGCTCCAGCACCGTCTTGGCTCCCAGCGCGGTCGTCGGTTTCTCTTGCTGGGTCTCGCCCATGCGGTAGCGGATGACGCCGTCGGCCACGGCGAGGATCGTGACGGCCACGTTCATGGCGCCGCCCCGGCCCGTGCGGAGGGCAATCGAGACTCCCTCCTTGTTCACCCAACGCTTGATGTTTTGCCCGGCTCGCGCCACGAGTTGGTGGCCGATCTGTGCGGAGCGTTTCCACGTCTGGAGTGACTGGGCGAGTTCGGCCGCGGGCTTCTTGGCCAGTTCCTCGTCGCAGCGCTTCACCAGTTGCTTGTACTCGCGCTCGGCGAGCAGCAGGCGGAACTCGTGCGCCATCTTGCGCGCGGCGAACTTCGCCTCAGCCCGCTTGGCCTCGGCCTCGGCTTTCGCCGCGGCGACCTCCTTCGGCCGCGGCAGCCACCCGCGCCAACGGGCCGCGGGCAGCTTCGCGCCCACGTCGCTCCCGTCCGACGCCTTGCCGATGCAGGGCGAGCCCGGCTTCAGGCGCAGGTCGCCCATGGCGGCGTCCATGAAGAGGGGATCGGCCACCTTCGAGCCGGCGTCCTTGGTCCGGATGGTTTGCCAATCCGAGAAGCTCCTCGCTTCGACGACGCTGGGGCCGTCTTGCTGGAAAAACTGGCCGATGTTCCAGTACACGTTGTGGCGCGCCTGCCACTGGAACGCCGGCCACAGGGCGAGGCGCCTCGAGTTCTCGTGCACGAGCAGTTTCACGTCAGCCACCGCGTTGTCCGCGAACTCGACGGACACATTTTGTGCGGCCTTGCAGGGCGCGGCCACGAACGACTGCCAGGCGTGTGCGGAGTTGTGCACGAGTTGGAGTTGCCGCAGCCCTTTGCCGCGGAACATGTCGCCAACCGTGATCGCGATGCCGCTGCCCTCGCCGCGGAACACGCAGTTGCGCACGGTGAGTTTCGGGCCATACCAGGCCACGCCCCGCTGGCCGCCGGCGAACAGGCAGCCCTCGATCTCGGCCGCGCCCATGGCCACGACGGCCGGCCGCTGGCGGTTGGGCGCGGACAGGAACCGCACGCCCTCGACGCGCCAGCCGCGGCCGAGCGTGAGCGGCGCGCGCGACGCATCTAGATTCAGCGTGGGCGCGGCGCCGGGCGCGGCCAGGATGGCCACGTCGCGCTTGCGGAGGAATTCGCCCTTCTCCTTTTCCGGCAGGGGCTCGTCGTACGTGCCGCTGTCTTGGATAAGGATCGACCCGCCATCGCGCACGCGCAGCAGCGCCTCCAGGATGGAGCGGCAGAGGCCGCGGCCGTCCTTGCGCACGACGATCGCCCGCCGGGCCTTGTGGCCGGGCACAATCAGGCGCCGTGGCACAGCGCGGCGTTTGCCGCGGGTCTCGCGGCCCCGCCCGGCTCCCGGCTCGCTCGGCTTGGCATCGGGCGTCTCCTCGGGCGTCTTCTCGCCGCTCGGGGCTTGGGCGATTTGGCGCGTCGGCGCGGGCCGCGTCGCGGTCTCCGCCGGCTCGCGGTAGATCAGCCACAGCACGAGGAGCCCGAGCGCCACGCCGGCGGCCGCGGCCAGTGCGTTGTAGAGCGGCTTGTTCCGGAGCCACACGGGCGCGGGCACGGGTTCGGGCTCGAAGCCGGGCAGGATGGGCATGCCCTCCGGCGGCGTGGGCATGTCCAGGTCGAAGTCGGCCAGCGCGTCCAGGGCCAGGCGCATGTCGTGCGCGGTCTCGAAGCGGTCTTCCGGCTTCTTGGCCATCGCCTTGGCGATGACCTTGTCCACCGAGTCGGGCAGTTCGGGTTTGAGCCGGCGCGCGCTGGGGATGGGGTCGTGTTTGTGCTTGTACATGATGGCCAGCGCGGTCTTGCCGGTGTAGGGCAGCCGCCCGGTCAGCATGTAGTGGTACGTGGCGCCGAGAGCATAGATGTCGGACCGGCCGTCGGCGGCCTCGCCTTCGCATTGCTCGGGCGACATGAAGTAGGGCGTGCCCATGACCGACCCGGTCTGCGTCAGGTGTGTTGCGGCCTCCACGGTCTTGGCCAGACCGAAGTCGGTGACCTTGACGTCGCCGTTATCGCCGAGGAGAATGTTGTCGGGCTTGATGTCCCGGTGCACGAGATTCTGGGCCTGGGCAGCTTCAAGCGCTCCGGCCACCGCCACCGCGATCTCCGTCGCGCGCACGAACGACAGGCAGCGCTCCTCGGTCATGACGGCCTGAAGGCTCTTGCCCGCCACGTACTCCATCTCGATGTAGTACGTCGTTCCCTTGCCGCCCACGTTGTAGACCTGCACGACGTTGGGATGGTTCAGCCCGGCCGCGGCGCGCGCCTCGCGCACGAAGCGGTCCACGTAGACCTGGTCCCGCGCGACGAGTTCGGGCGCCAACACTTTGAGCGCGCAGATGCGCCCCAGCGCGGCGTGTTCCGCGCGGTACACCGTGCCCATGCCCCCGCGGCCGATCACCTCGTGGATGCGGTAGTGCTCGATGGTCTTCACCATCCGCTCGTCCCGCTCCGTGGGCTTCTTCGAGTCGGCCCCGTGGTCGATCGCGGAGTCCGCGGTCACCGCCTCAGGTTCGGTGAGGGGCGCCTTGCACTTGAGGCAGCGGTAGACCTTGCCTTCCTTGAAACGGGGCACCTTGTAGCGCACGTTGCAGCCCGCGCACTCCAGGATCTTCTGTTGTTCCGGTGCCTCAGCCAATAGATACGCTCAGATCAAGCCAGCCGGTCGTGCCCATACGTGCACGGCGAGCCCCACTTCCCAGCATCAGCCATGCCGAGACATGATTGTACGGCGCATGCCCAAGGCAGTCAAGAACGGCCTCGTCTGGCGCTCCGCAAATCCGTGGCTGGGCGCGTTCGTAGTGCGCCCCGTGAGGGCCTCCGCCGAGACGGACCAGACCGTCCGCCGTACGGCGGACACCGCGGGCGGGATGGCGCCCGCAAGTGAGGCGACATCACCGGCGAGCCATATCGCCATTCCGCCCACACCAAACAGCGAGGAACCCGTTTGCCTCGCCAGCACGGGGCTTGTCCCCAATGGCGCTGACTTCGCGTTCTCCAGCGCCGTAGGCGCGGCAGTCAATAGAGCCGCTTGCAAAACCCCAGTTGTCATAACCTGTGCTGTGGAGCCGAAAGCCGGCGATGTCGCGCTTGTAGTAGGCCCGTGAGGGCCTTCCGCTCGGGTGGCGAATCGCCATCGGCGCAGAGGGCGCCCTGACGGTCGC
>JAJRTI010000283.1 GCA_024278415.1 Planctomycetota bacterium
ACGAGCGACTCGAGCTGTGTCAGTTGTGTCGCGTCGCAGGCCGGCAGGGACGGGCATACGATGGTCTTCGCGGTCGGGCTGAGCTGGTTCGCGTACGCAATCATCTGCGCGAACACGCGCTCGCGCGTGAACGGCATCCAGAACCGCTCGACGAGCACCTGGCCGCCGAGGTTCGTCTTGGCGGGGATGACGACCGCGGCGTCCGCGAGCGGCTTCGCGTCGAAGAGGATCGGCGTCATGCGTTGCACCGCGATGATGCCCTTGTACCATTCGAGCCGGCGCCACATGGGATCGGCCTCCTTCTCGTCCGGCCCGCTGTCCGCGCCCCACATCGCGTGCTGGAAGCTGAAGATGGACGTGCCATGGGGCGTCGCGGTCAGCACGGCCTCCTGTCGCACCTTGTACGCGTCCTCCGGGTAAAGCCACGGCTTGGACCCGCCGTAGCGGTAGTGCGTGTGCACGATGGAGCGGCACTTGGACGCCATGCCGATGACGAGGAGCGTCATGCCGCGGGTGACGAAGAAGTTCTTGAGCCGCTTGTCCGCGCCGTGGAACTGCACGTTCTCCACGTCCACCACGCCCGACGCACCGCGCTGCACGATGATTTGCACGATGCTCGGCGAGTACGGGCCGTTCGGGTAGTCCATGATCGTGAGTTCGGGCGCGTGCGTTTTGACCCAGCGGCAGATGCCGAGGAATCGATTCGGATCATGCCCGCGGGATGGGCCGGCTTCGATGGGCGGCACAAAGCCCGCCATGCCCGGCCGGCTGCGGAAGGTCTGCACGATGTCTTTGGTCGCGAGCACGGCCTTGCGGTGGTCATACTTGGGGTAGATGAACACCGCGAGCGAGCCGGCGATGCCGTGCTTGCGGCAGGCGTCGAGGAACCACTCGACCGGCTTGGCCTCGGCGGGCCAGCGTCGGGCGCGTTTGAGTTCCGGGTTGCGGGGCGTATAGTCCGCGCCGTCGAGGCGGTACGCGGAGTGGTAGGTCATGGCGTTGATGCCGAGGCCGGCCAACTCGCCCATGAGGTCGTCCATGCGTTCGGGCGAGGAGATGTCGAACATCCATCGCCCTTTGCGCGCCATGCTCGGCCGGCGGGTGGTGAGATAGATGTTGTGGATGTAGCCCTCCGGCTGGCTGGCGTGGAGCGCTCCAGCCAGCGCGATACAGGCGATGCCCAGCAGCCGTTTCGTGTGCGTCATGGCTTGTTTCACCCTGTTGTCGTGGGATGGCGGATTCCGCGCGGGAAAGCTACTCGGCTGCGCGGGGCAAGTCAAGGGCATGGGCCGAGGTGTGCGTACGTCTTGCCCGCCGCGCGGATCGTGGGTAACATGCACTGAGCGATTCGCCCCCCGGCCGACAGGGAGAAGGCCCTGTTCAGCCATACGGAGGGCTTCCACGTGAGGGAGCACACGCGAGAGAAGAAACCGAAGGACCCACCATGAGCGCATCACAGACCCAAGCTGAGCCGCAGCCGTCAACTCAAGACGAGGAACATGTTCCCCAAGCGGAGGGATTCCGGGCGGGTGTCGCCAGAGCGGACATCACGGATTACGACGCAGGGCCCGTGAACGACCCGCTGTATGCGAAAGCATTGGTGCTGAGGGACGCGGCCACAACCGCGGTGATCGTGACCGTAGACGCGGTAGCCATAGCTGAGATCGGCCGCATCAGAAATGACTACCTTGCCAACGTGCGCGCGGCTCTACAGAAGGAACTGAACATCGAGCCTGCGAACGTCATCATCAATGCGAGCCACTGCCACGGAGTCGTGCGCGGGGGTGATGTGGAGCAATGCACGGTGCAGGCCGTGAAGGAGGCGTGGCAGAACATGGTCCCCGTGAACGTCGGGGCCGGCGTTGGACACGAGGACCGAATCATGGAGAACCGTAGGCTCAAGCTGAAGAACGGCAAGGAGGCCGACGTCCGCCACGCGTACTCGCTTCCTCCCGATGAAGAGGTTGCCGGGGTTGGGCCGGTCGATCCGGAGATCGGCATCCTTCGGCTCGATCGACTAGACGGACGGACGTTGGCTGTCGTGTACAATTTCGCGTGCCATCCGATCCAGGGAGTTCCGAACGGCGGCAACACGGCTGATATCGTTGGCTTTGCCTCCGACGTGATTGAGGGCAACTTGAGCGATGGCACGATCGCCCTCTTCCTCCAGGGATGCGCCGGCGACGTCAACCCCATTCTCTACAAGGACGTGGATCATCCGCGGGATGCAGAGCCGTTGGGAAACATGCTGGGGCTGAGCACCCTCCATGCGTTGAGAGAGATCGAGTGCAAGCAGGGCGCAACGCTGAAGGTCGTCAACGAGCCCCTGGCGCTGCCGAGGGCCGATCTCGCGCCGTTCATCGACTCCCTGCAAGCCGAGCAGGCGCGGCTGCTTCAGTCCCTACGAGGGACCAGCATCAACCTGAAGACGTTTCTCGCACTGACAACGAAGTACAGCCTCGCCCGCGATTTCCCATCGTATTATTCCCACCGATATCTGCACGACGAGGCAATGGGGAGAAGCGATCTGAGCAGACTGGATGCCGCGAACCGGGAGGCGGTCGCGCGATACGCAAAGAATGCCTACACCATGGAGCAATTGACGCGGGTGCAGGTGAACTTGAACCTGTTGAAGATGCACCACGAGCAGAACGTCGCCGCCGGCAAGGACACGATCGATGTTGAGGTGGTCGGCTTGAAGATCGGCGATTTCGTGCTAGTCACGTCCCCGGGCGAACTGTCCGTGCAGATCGGGCTCAATATCAAGCAGCGATCGCCCCACCCGCACACCTTCGTTGCGGGATGCACGAACGGCTACATCTACTACGCACCCACCGCTGAGCAACTCCAGAATCGGGGGGGAGCGCAGGAGGACAGCGACTGCCTCTTGGCGCCGGAATGGCAGGGGCTGTATGAAGACAGGGTGGACGCCATGCTGGGGGATCTGTAGCCGCGCTTCCTCTGCGTCCCTTCGTAGCGTCGCTCTGTTCTACTATTTTCCAAGGTATTGAACTTTCAGCAGCGTCATACCCCATACCTATCTCTGTTCTCCGCTGTCTGCGCCGCCCGTTGGACGGCGCAGACAGCGGAGAACGGGGGGTGGGGGCTGCTTCTGGCCCTCAGTCCCCGCTCCGCAGGGACATGCCCTGCGGGGGCGGGCAAGCACCGTTGTACGAGGCCGAGATGTCACGGCCTCCAATCCGTAAATGCACGGTTGTGCGCGCGGGCGTTGGCAAGCGCGCTGCTCGTCGCACCGTTGTTTGCCGGCGAAGCCATCATTTGACGCGACGCCGAACTTTCTTTGCACTTTGCTCGGAGCAATCCCGGTCAGGCGTTGCCTGACAACGTCTTAGCCGGTCTCTTCAAAAGAGGAGTCGCGCTCTGCTGGCCCGCGCCCTTGCCTGGGCGAGGAGGCGCCACAGATGGGCATCTGTGGATATCTGTGGTTTCTCCCTCTGCCGAACACCGTGTTGCATGACGGGGGGAGAATTGACGAGGTTGGGTTGCGGCCAGCGGCCGCGCTAGGGGCAGAACGTCTATGCGGTGGCTTGCTTCTGCACGAACGACACGACTTTGTGTCCGCTCTTCGTCTCACGCTTCTTCGCGTCCAGAGCGATCGCTCTGACATTGAATCCGAACCGGGCCGCGCGCTTCTCGCGGTGCTTCCGTACCTCAGCCACGATCGGGTCGTTACGCATAGTTATGGGTGCAGGTCTGAACGTACGTAGTAAACTGGGCGTTCATTCCCGTGGTGCGCCGGCGCCGAATGCACATGCGCCGAAGGCGCATCACAACATAGCCCAGTGCAAGCTCGTTCGGTCGCGTCAGCGGGCGAACGAGCGCC
>JAJRTI010000284.1 GCA_024278415.1 Planctomycetota bacterium
GGGGCTGTTGAAGCTGAAGACCCGCGGGCTCAACTCCTCCAGAGCGACGCCGTGCTCCGGGCAGGCGTAGTTCTCCGTGAAAAGCGTCTCGCGCCACTCACCGCCTTCTTCGTGCAGGACGAGCACCATGCCGTCGGCCAAGCGCAACGCCAGCTCCACGGAGTCGGTGACGCGGCCGCGCACGTCACCACCCGCGACGACGCGGTCGACCACCGCCTCCACGTGGTGGGGCTTGCGGGCATCGAGCTTCACGTCGTCGCCGGCCTCGATGACTTCGCCGTCGACGCGCACGCGTACCAGCCCCTCGCGGCGCACGCGCTCGAAGACCTCCTTGTGCTGTCCCTTCTCTCCTCGCACGAGTGGCGCCAGGACCATGACGCGCGTGCCCTCAGGTTGCGCGACGATGCGCTCGACAATTTCGTCGACCGTCTGGCTCGCGATGGGCTTGCCGCACACGTGGCAATGGGGCTTGCCGACGCGCGCGTAGAGGAGCCGCAAGAAGTCGTAGATCTCGGTCGTGGTCGCGACGGTGGACCGCGGGCTGATGAGCCCGGCTTTCTGTTCAACCGCGACGGTAGGGGGGAGGCCCTCGATGTACTCGACGTCCGGCTTGGGCAGGCGGTCGAAGAATTGCCGCGCGTACGAGGACAGGCTCTCGACGTACCGTCTTTGCCCCTCCGCGTAGATCGTGTCGAACGCGAGCGACGACTTGCCGGACCCACTCACCCCGGTGAACACCACGAGCTTGCCCCGCGGGATACGCAGGTCGATGCCCTTGAGGTTGTGCTGGCGGGCGGCTTTAACTTCGATGTGGGAAGATGTTGGCAAGTGTTGGCGGAAGTGTACGGTGTTCGGTTGTCGGGGCTTGTGCCCCCACCGACCCCGTGTCGGTGGGCCGAAGGCTTGTGCACTACCAGGCGGCCGCGTGTCTGGCGCGCCCCCGCCGACGCGGGGTCGGCGGGGACGGCCGCGTTATTCGCCTGCGCCGCGAAGCGCCGTGGCCTTATTCTCCTTTGAGCGCCGCAAAGCTGATATCCGTGATTCCCGCGCGGTAGCAGGCGTTGAGTACTTTGACGACGTACTTGTGCAGCGTGTCGCGGTCGCCGGCGATGATGACCGATTGCTTGCGCATGAGGTCGGCGAGGCGGGTCAGCTTGTCGATCAACTCGGCTTCCGTTAGGGGCGCGTCGTTGATCGAGAGGACGCCGTTCGCGGCGACGTGCACGATGACGTCACGAGGCAAGTCCGCCGGCGCGCGCGCCTTAGCCTTGGGCCCAGGGTCGGGTAACCGCACGTCGAACTTGCCCTAGAACTCCGGGAACTGCGTGGTGCAGATGAAAAAGATGAGGAGCAAGAACACCACGTCGATCATCGGCGTCATCTGGAACTCCAGATCGCCGGATGTGCGGATGTAGGATCGGGTGGGCTTGGGCATGGGCGGGGGCATAAAGACGTAAAACGTAAAACGTAAAACGTAAACGGATCGTTCGCGGTTGGCTCTGCTTACGTTTTACTCTTTACGTTTTACTCGCCGTGCCGCGACGCGCACGTTTAGCAGGCCGGCGCGGGCGCAGGCTTCGAGTGTCTTGATGAAGTACTCGTGCCGGGTGCGGCCGTCCGCTCGCACGACCACAACGCGGTCGCTGGCCGTGGCTGCGAGGTCGCGAAAGATGCGAGGCAATTCGCGGAGAATGTAGAGCTTGTCGCCGACCTTCACGTACCCGTTCTCGCGCACGTTCACCACGACCGTGGTCGGCTTGCGCAGGTCGTCGCGTGCCGCGTCGGCTTCGGGCAGCACGATGGTGGGGTCATTCTCGACCTTGCTGAACGTGGTCGCGACCATGAAGAAGATGATCAACAGGAACACGATGTCGATCATCGGCGTCATGTTCATCCGAAGGTCGGCCGTCAGGATCGCTTTGCGTTGTTTGCGCTGGGACATGGGAGGCCTGCGCTACTCGTCCTCAACCTTGCGGCTGGGCCGGAAGGGCTCGAACAGGTCGGCAGTGACGGTCTCGACTTCGAGGATGATGCGGTTGACGCGCTCGCGGAAGAAGAAGAAAAACGCCATGACCGGAATGGCCACGACGAGGCCGGTGGCCGTGGTGATGAGCGCTTGCGACACGCCTTCGGCGAGGAGCTTCGAGCGGCCGAGGCCTTGGTGGTAAGCGATTTTGTTGAACGCTCCGATCATGCCCCACACGGTGCCGAGCAGGCCGAGCATGGGGCAGATGTTGGAGATGAACGACAGGTAGCTGATCTTGGCGTGCAGCGCGAGGCCCTGCTTCTCCACCGAGTCCGCGAGCGCTTCCTGCACCGCGGCGAAATCGTGCTTGAGGCGCTGGAGCCCGGCGCCCACCACGTTGCTGAAGAAGCACGGGCGCTCCTTGCAGAGACTCACCACCTCGCTGTACTCGCGGTTGTCCATCCGCTCGGCAACGGCCTGCACGAGGTCGCTAGGCATGGCGCGGCCGAAGCGGATGGTGACGAAGTGCTCGATGATGAGCGTCGTGGCCGCGAGCGAGCAGAGGATGATGACGAGTTCGATGACGCCGCCCCACTTGATGACTTGCCACAGGCTCACGTCCTGCCCCTCGGACGCGAGTGCGTCGCCGGCCGCGGGAGCGGCTTCCGCGCCGGCTACCATGGCAGGCACGACCGCGACGAGCATGAGCGATAGCACGAGTGTCACGAGGAGTCGGGATCGATTCATGGCGAAGCCTTGGTGGAGGAAAGCAATGGGGGGGGTCAGTAAGCGGGAAGCTGTGCCGCAGTGCCGAATGCCGAATGCCGAATGACCAATGCCGAATGACCAATGACCAATGACCAATGGCGCCCCCGTGGTCATTACTCCCGGTCCTGGATGCGCTGCGGGAGCGCGGCCGCGTACGCGGCGAGGTCGAGCGGCTGGCGGGCGACGCGGCTGTCCATGGCTGCCTTCGCCACGGCGAGGGCCACGGCGCGCGCGACTTTGCGGTCGAGAGCGCTGGGAATGAAGTGGTCCGCGCGGAGTTCGTCGGCTGTGATGATCGCGGCGATGGCTTGGGCCGCGGCGACCTTCATGGCCTCGTTGATCTCTCTTGCGCGGCAGTCCAGCGCGCCGCGGAACACGCCCGGGAACGCGAGCAGGTCGTTCACTTGGTTCGGGTAGTCTGATCGGCCCGTGGCCAGAAGCAGGTCGGGCCGGCACTCATGCGCCAGGTCGTACGCGATCTCGGGGTTCGGGTTGGCCATGGTGAACGCGATGGGCCGATCCGCCATGGACGTGAGCATGTCCGGAGTCACGCAATCAGCCACGGACACGCCGATGAACACGTCCGTGCCCTCCATGGCCTCCGCGAGGGTTGCGAACGGCACGTCGCGTGCGAACTGGCCCTTGTAGGGGCCGGCCTCTTCTTTGCGCGACACGGTGATGGGCCCGCGGCTGTCGCACATGGTGATGTTCTCGATGGGTGTGCCGAGAGCGACGATCATCTTGGCCACCGCGATCCCCGCGGCGCCCGCGCCGTTCATGCAGATGCGGATCTCATCGAAGGTCTTGCCCGCGAGCTTGAGCGCATTGATGAGCCCCGCCGCGCACACGATCGCGGTGCCGTGCTGGTCGTCGTGAAAGACCGGGATATCGAGGTCGCGCTTGAGGCGCTCCTCGATGACGAAGCACTCGGGCGCCTTGATGTCCTCCAAGTTCACGCCGCCGAACGTGGGTTCGAGGTGCTTCACGAGCGTCGTGACCTCGTCCGGGTCTTTGGGCGTGATGCAGATCGGGAGCGCGTCCACGTCCGCGAACATCTTGAAGAGCAGGCACTTGCCTTCCATGACCGGCATCGACGCCTGCCCGCCGATGTCGCCCAAGCCAAGGACCGCGGTGCCGTTGCTCACCACGGCCACGAGATTGCCCTTGGAAGTGTAGGCGTAAGCGTCCTCCGGCGCGGCCTCGATCTCCTTGCAGGGGAAGGCCACACCGGGCGTGTACACGAGCGCGAGTTCATGCCGATCGCGGCACTCCACGGTCTCGGCGAGCGCGATTTTGCCGACATGATCGCGGTGGTATTGCAGGGCGGTTTCTTTGTCGATTGCCATGGCGGGAGTGGTGGGTTCTTCTGGTCTGTACCCGAGCTTCGGCGCTGCACGATGCCCGCCGTTGGGGGGAGCCGGGGTGTTTCCGCATGATATAGCGTTGCCGCTGGGAATGCAAGTTTGGGCGCCGGAGACGCGATGCGGAAGCCGTCCCGCAGTTGCGGGAACCGCGTCGTGTCCCCTGACAGGAGGCTGTGCGCCGCAAGCGCCGGGCCTGGGCTGCGACGGACGTGGCCGTCCGTCGTGAGTATCCACAGGGGCAGGCATTTCCGGCACACGCGCTTCGGTCCGCGTTCATTGCCGCGCCGCCAACCTTGCTGTATAGTGCCTCGCTTGCCATGTCCCTCCCGCGCGCGGACCCGCCAGGCATGCCCGACCTCCCAACAGACGTGAGCGACTCGCCCGACAGCATGTGGTGCGCGCTTGGCGAACTCCTCCGGCTTGCGGTGCCCATGGTGATCGCGAGCGCGTCGTCGACGATCATGCACTTCGTCGATGCGCGCATGGTCTCCGCACTCGGCAAGACGCAACTGGCCGCGGTCAGCGCGTCCGGTGTGGTCGTGTTCGCGCTCGTCGCTCTGGCCAGCGGCGCGGCCGGGTGCGTGAACACGTTTGCATCGCAGAGCATGGGCCGGGGCCGGCCGCGGGACAGTTCCGCGTATGCGTGGCAGAACTTCTTCTTTGCCCTTGGTGTGGGCGTGATCGCGCTCGCGGCCATCCCCTTCGCTCCGCGACTGTTCGCGGTCTTCGGCCACGCGCCTGAGCTTCAGGCCGCGGAGGTCGTGTATGGCCGAATCCGCATCGCCGGCCTGGGGTTCATGGTGGCCATCTGGGGCTTCTGCTCGTACTTCCAGGGCATCCACCGGCCGTGGATCTCGACGGGAACGACGATCGTGGCGAACGTGTTCAACCTCGCGGCTGACTATGCGCTCATCTTCGGCCACTGGGGCTTCCCGCGGCTGGGCATTGCCGGCGCGGCATGGGGCACGTTTGCCGCGCTGCTCTTCCAAGTCGTGCTGCTGGCTGCGTTCGTGGTGCACCCGGCCCAGGCGCGGGAGTTCGGCGGCTGGGAGAATATGCGCTTCGACTGGCCGAAGCTGAAACAGTTGCTCCACATCGGCTGGCCGGCGGGGCTCAACTTCTTCCTCGACATCGCGAGCTGGGCCGTGTTCACCAACTTCTTCATTGGCAAGTTTGGCGAGGCCGCGATCGCCGGCAACGCGGTGGCCATGCAGTTCATGCACCTGTCGTTCATGCCGGCCATGGGGCTCGGCGGCGCGACGGCTGCGCTGGTCGGCAAATACAGAGGGCAAGGCGACATCGCCCGGGCCAAAGACCGCGCGTACCTGGCCATTCGGCTCGCGTTGGGCTACATGCTCACCATGGGTGTGCTCTTTTCCTTGCTGCGCTACAGGCTGGCCCAGTGGTTCAGCCCCGGCGAACCAGACGTGATCGAGCAAGCGGCCGTGATCCTCGTGTTTGCCGCGATCTTCTAGGGCTTCGACGCGGTCGGCATCATCAGCAACGGCGCGCTGCGGGGCGCGGGCGACACGCACTGGACTGCAATCGTCACGGTGAGCTGCTGCTGGCTCGTGTTCGTGCCGTTGGGATGGGTCTTCGCATACGTCTGGCCCCTGTTTGGCCCTCAAGGCCCATGGATCGGCGCGGCGATCTACATCAGCTTCCTGAGCATGATCCTCTTCTGGCGGCTGCGGTCGGAGCGGTGGGCGAAGATCGACATCTTTCGCGAGGCCGCGCGTGACGCGTGAGGCGCCTCACGCCCACCCCTGCCCTTCCTTTTTCATACAATATATTGTCCGATCATCGCACCTGTCGTCCTGCTCAGAATGATATCACGCAGTTTCATCACTGGAGCTGGCATCCCATGACACACTGGCGGCTCACACTCCCCCTGCTTTGCGCCTGCGCGGCCGCGGCCGCGGCTCCCCCACAACTACACGAGACCGCGGACGCGTTGCGTTTCACCGACGGCGCAACCGAAATCGTCATCGACAAGACCACCGGCGAGTGGACGAAGCTCGTCGACGTGGCCAGCCGCGTGAACATGATCGCTCCCAAGCCGGGCGAGCCCGCGTTGGACTTGCGGGTAGGCAAGCAGTGGCTCGCGCCGCGCACGAAGTATGTGAGCCACAAGCTGACGCGCGCGGCGAACGCGACGACGCTCGCGGTCACGTCGCGCGTGGGCGACTGGGACATCGTCGCGAACTACGCGCTGCACGCGGACGGAGCGCTCGTGCGGACCGCGGAGTTCGTGTACCGAGGGCCCAAGCCCGACGGCATGGTCAAGGTCCGCTCCCCGCGGTTCTGGTTGCGCGGGCTGTGCATCGATAAGCCCGCGGACACGACGTACGCCGCGCTCGCAGACTACCCGCCCAAGACGACGCGCTTGAGCGACCTCGCAGCAAGCCGGCAGCGGGCGCCGCGGCACAACAACGCCACCGCAAGGGCCGTGCTGTTGCGGAACGAGAAGCGCGGCCTGAACCTGGTCGCTGCGTTCTATTCCGACACGGAGTGGGCGAACTTGGTGCTGTTCGAGCAGCCCGGCCGGCTCGACCTGCGCCACGAGCTGCAAGCGCAAGACGTGCTGCGCCCGGGCCTGCGGCTCGCGGCCGGCAGCCAACTCGTGCGCATCGTGCACGGTTCGAAGGTGGACGCGCTTCAGGCGATCCAGGACTTCTACAAGACGCTCGGCGTGGGCCAGCCGGCGCACAGCCCAGCCGACGCGCCGAAGGCCGTGATCTACTCCGCACATGCCGGGGGCACGATCGACTCCGGCTTCCGCGACTGCGGCGGGTTCAAGAATTTCACCAAGCTGATCCCCAGCATCCGCGGCCTGGGCTGCAACACGATTTGGCTCTTGCCGTTTTGGTACGGCCGCGTGTATGCGCCGTACGACTACTACCGGCTCGACCCCAAGCTGGGCACTCCCGAGGATCTGAAAGCGCTCTGCGACGAGGCGCACGCGCGCGGCATGCGCGTGCTCGGCGACCTTATCCCCCACGGCCCGCGGGACGAACTGGGGTTCAGCAAGCAGCACCCCGACTGGATCTGCCGCGACGAGCAGGGCGAGATGATCTACTGGTGGGGCTGCCTCTACTGCGACTACGCCAACCCCGGCTGGCAGCAGTACATGGCCGACCACGCGGCGTACTGGGTCAAACGCGTGGGGCTCGACGGATACCGCGTCGATGTGGCCGGCGGCGGGCCTCCGAACTGGAGACCGTACGACGGCAACCGGCCAA
>JAJRTI010000285.1 GCA_024278415.1 Planctomycetota bacterium
ACCAATGCCCCCCGCGCTCAGGGCCGCGTTTCGAGCGCGCCTGTTGTCGCAAGCGAAGCCGCCACGCGGGGGCGGCCCTTCACCTTCACGCTCAGGTCGTCGACGAACACTTCCTCAGGTTTGCCAATCGCCCAGAGCCGGAACGCGGGCCTCACGTGCGCGGGGAAGCGGCCGGTGGCGATCTCCGTGCGGTAACGATGCCATTGGCCGTCGGGCCGGAGCGGCACGACGACTTGGGGGAAGTCGTACTTGGACGTCCCATAAAAGTTCGCGCGCAGCGACGCGCCGGGCGATTCGGTCTTGGCATAGAAAGTGACCGCGTACTTCGCATTGGGGACCGGCGCGATACGGTTGCACAGAAGAATCGAGAGCTGGCGGGTCGGGGTGGTCGTGATGCGCACGCTCGTCGAACCGCCGCGGCCTGAGCCTTCCACAAAACGCACCTGCCCGGAAGTGCTCCACCCATTCGTGCCGCGGTCGAAGTCTTCGTGGGCGATGTCCGGCGCGCTTGCCACCGCGAGCCCGCGGGCTTGCTTGGGGAAGGGCGTGGCCGTCTTGGGGCTGAAGTAGATCCACGCCTGTGTCGCGGCCATGCCCTCCGGCCAACGCCACTCCACGACCTTGCGCTCGACGGAGTAGCCCGTGGCGCATTCCACGAAGTTGCCGGCTCCGTCCTCACAGATGACGCGCACGGACGCGGGATCGACCGGCCTGCCGGCAAGCGCGTCCAGATTGGCCGCGGCCTGGACTTGCGCCCTGCTCGGAGCGACGAGTTGGACACGGTAGCGCCAGTAGGGCGAGAACCAGTCCTTGGGCGGCGCCGCAGCCGGCCGCGTGCCCTTGCTTATTGCCGGGGCTTTCAGCGCGTCGACGCGCGGCCTGAGGCGCTGCCGCGCGAGAAATCGCTTCGCCACAATCTGGTGGCCCTCGTGGAGCAGCACGATGAATTCGGCATCGCATCCAATCTGGGGGGCGGCCAGATACTCGATCTGCGCGATCTCACACTTGCCGGGCTTGGGCCGCTCGGCCGGCCAGAAGCCCTGCCGCACGCCGACGAGGCCGGCCTTGCGCGCCGCGATGACCGAGATGGATTCGGGGAAGTGGTCGGGCGTCATGAGCGTCGTGTAGTCCGGCGGCCAGGCGCCTTGCCGCCACCCGAAGTGAGGCTGCTCCTTGGCGCTCACGATGCCGACGAAGTCAGGGTACGTCTTGGTGAGCATGTGCGAGTTGAACCGCGCGTTCAGCGCGACCAGTTCCTGCGCGCCTCGCAGATTCGCCGGCTTCACGAGCTGGCGTAGCCTGAAGTACGGCTGGTACGCCGGGAACTCATACGTTTGCTCGACGCGCACCTTGGCGTCGGACCAGGTGACCCGGGCCACCACGCACGCCGCGCCGGCATCGACCAACTCGATGCGGCCGGGCGAATCGCTCTGCCGCGTCTTGGACTCGTGGATGTATTGGACCGTGTTCGTCTTGGGCACGGCCGGGTCGTGCTGGCTGAAGCGGCCGTAGTTGACCCCAAAACTCTTGCGGCCGTAGTCGCGGCCGGTGTAGGCCGAGCGGAACGTCGTGGCCGTGCCGCCCGCGGCCTCGTCGAGCGTGATCGAGTAATGGGGCGTGTGCACGGTGAGCCGGCCGTGCCCGGTGCCCAGCGCTTCGGCCGTGTAGCGAAGTCCCGCGGAGTAGGGCGGGGGCGCGCCTTTGCACAGGAAGAGCGCAGCCGCACTCTCGGCCGGCACGCTCGCGCTGAAGCGCACGCGGCCGCCATGGATCTGCGACGGCACGGCCACGCCGTCGGCCGTGCGCACGCAAAGGGGGCCGTCGAGGTCGCCGACGCGCGCAGCGATGGGTTCGTGGTCAAGCGGCGTCGCGCGCGGGTTGGACACCACAATGGCGGCAACCGCGCCCTCGGGGCCGCGGTAGCGTTTGGGGTTGCGCGAGATGAACACGCGGAAGCGGGCCTTCACAGTTGCTTGCCCCTGCGGCGTGACGATGGCCTCTTTGGCCACCAACTGCGGCTCATCTTTGGCCGCGGGCTCCTGCCGCAGTGCGAGGGGGATGGTGACGCGTTGGCCCGCCCGAAGCGGAGGCACGTCAGCAGGCACTCCGTCTATCGAAAGCTTGGCCCCGCTGAGCGTCGCGGTCTCGCCATAAGCGTTCTCCGCCATCGCAAGCACGAGTTCCGGCCGGGCCGGGTCGATGATGGGCGTGGGCACGCGGAGGTCCGTGCGCTCGGTGATATCCGCGCCGGCGACGACCAGCTTTTGCGGGATCGGTTGTTTCTGCACGATGAGATCCCGCAGCAGCACCGCGCGGCGGCCGTTGAAGCGCAACTCGATGAACACCGTCTTGCGACCCCAGTCAGCCTTGCGGTCCACGCGCACGCGAAGCGGCACAACCTTCGTCTCGCGGGGCCCCAGTTTGACCGTCGCGAGCGCCCCGGTCACGGTGGGAATCACGGACGCGATACGGACTGTTCCGGTGACACCCCCATCCGTGAGATTGGTCACCTTTGCCTCGAATGCCCTCTCCTCGCCCTTGGGCACGGCGAGCCGCGGCGTGTCCACGCGCACCGGCGCGTATGCGAACTGGTACACGCCGTAGTAGCGCATGGCCGGCTTCGCTGTCCAAGCGTCGCCATCGGCCGCGACCTTCAACGGCTCGTAGCCCCGGCCGTCGGCG
This sequence comes from Planctomycetota bacterium, assembly GCA_024278415.1. The sequence goes on from JAJRTI010000285.1 coordinate 2,683, forward strand.
GAGATTTGCATGGCCTCGCTCAGGGGCACGTTGCGCTTGCGCGTGCTCAGGGTCACAGGCCGGGCCTCGGCGATGTCCTCGTTGAAGCACACGATGAACTCCGTGTCGCCGGCGCGCAGCCGGCCGGCGACGCCGGCGTTGACGATGCCGAATTGGTC
>JAJRTI010000011.1 GCA_024278415.1 Planctomycetota bacterium
GCTGAATGCTGAGAACGGCCGCGGATGAGCGATTCGGCGATGTGCAGCCGTCCCTACGGGACTGGCAACTTGCCGCAAACGGCGCAATTCCCAGCGCTGAAGCGCTGGGCTATTTTCGGTCGTCCCTACGGGACGCGGGCTTAAGTTCGCACCATTGCGCCGTACGGCGGATTGCGAGCGTTCGCTACCCTGGGTCTGGTGGGCGCAACTTCCCCTCCTTCCCTCCGCCTTCCCGATCCCGCACTTGCGGGATCGGGAAGGCGGAGGGAAGGAGGAAACGATACGTCTTGGCGCCCTGTTCCCAGGGTAGCGGCCTGCGGCCGCAACCCTGGGTTAGCATACGGGACCCCGTTGGGGTCCTCGCGCCTGTGCGACAGGGACTCCTTCGAAGCCCGGAGATGTGGGTAAAGGGCATGGGGGGGGGCGCCCTTCGCGTATCCGCGGTTCACTTGCCCCGCGCGGCGAACCGCAGCACGCGCACGTCATGTTTCTTGAGCGGGAAGCGAATCGCTCCGCCCGCGGTGGACAGAGCCTTGCCGGTCTCGACGTCGGTCACGGTGTAGCCGTCGCCAAAGCCCAGCGCGTCGGCATCGACTTTGAGCGCGACTTGCTCGTCTTGCCGCGCGTAGCTCACGATCGCGGCCACGGCCTCCTGGCCGGGCACGCAGTACACGATGGCGGGAAGATCGGGCCGGCCGGTCGCCACCGGCAGCGGCCGATCCTCCCAATACTTGTAGACCTTCAGGCCATCCTTGTCCAGCATGTCGAGGATCGGCTCCGCGAGCTTGCGGTTGGCCACGTGTTCCTTCACCCACGGCAGCCCGAAGCCGCCGTACCCGTCCAGCTCGTGCACGAGCCGGACCGCGATGAACGTGCGTTGGGTCCAGGGATCGCGGGCGAGCTTGCCGTGGTCGCCAAGCGGCACCGGCCACACCCCGGCCAGTTCGCCAGTCGAAGCCATGAGGAGGTAATCGCGGCTGTGCCGGGTCTGCACGTCGCCGAGCGAGTACTTCCATTCCCAATCATACTGCACGGTCGCAAACGCCAGGAGCGGCAGCGGGCTGAAGCTCGTCATGTGGGGGAACGTGATGGGCAGCATGCCGCGCTCGTTGAGCATGACGAACGTGCGCTTGGCCAGCTCGCGCAGCCCCCACACGCCAGTGGACGGCACGATGCTGCCGTCGCCGCGCTTGTACGCCGCGGTCTCCTCCGTGTTGAACGACGGAGCGAAATAGAAGTTGTCCCAATACACCCCGCGGTTGCCTCCGATCTCAAACGAGCGTGCATACCAATAGAGGTTGAAGTCGATGTACGACGGCGATGGCACAACCTTGATCTCGCGCAGGCCGTTGCCCTTGCCGATGGTGCGCAGGTCGGTGAGGCACCACTCGTCCTTGAACGTCTCGAACTCCTCGCAGCCCTGATGGCTTGCGCGGTTGTAGTAGAAGATCATCTTCTTGCCGTAGCGCGATTGCAGGTTGTACCGCACGTGGCGCACCCACTTCTCGACGCGGGCGGGGCCGTAGGGCTCGACGTACTGCTTGCCCCACTCCTCCACCATCTTGATGGTCTCCCGGCTGAGCTTCTGCTCGTTGCCCCGCTTGAGCATCTCCCACAGATACAGGTCCTTGCCAGCCGGGTAGAAGGAGCCGCAGGTGCCGATGGACAGCCAGTTCACGTCCGTGCCGAGCAGCGTGTAGTTGTCCCGCAGGTAACGGTATCGCCACCAGTGTTTGCCCTTGCCAGGCGCCACGAGCCGCGGCTTGACCGGCGCGGCGAGGAGGCCAAAGGTGATCGTGCGCGGCTTGCGAATGACGATGGGTTGGTTGATGAGGTGGATGCGCAGGACGACGTCGCTGCCGCTACGCACGACTTCCATGTTCGGCGTGTCAGGGTTCCAACTCCATCCCAAGTCGTTCTCCGCGAACCAACAAATTCCGCGCACCGGCGTGCCCACGAACACGTACGGGCAGAAGTTCGCAGTATAGTCGCTGTACGCGCACTTCGTCGCGTCCCACAGCACTCCCTCGCCCTCAGGCACGCGCTGCGCGACCGGCGCGCGGATGCGGTCCGCGTTCGCGTGGATGTGCGTGGCCGAGGCGTTGCTGAACGGAATCTCCAGCCGCAGCGCGTCCACCCGCCTGCCGGCCGAGGGCAGGAGCGTCAACTCCACCTTCGCGCAGCCGTCGTAGTCCCATGTCTGCCGCCAAGTCGCGGCCAGCTGCCCGGCCTGGAAGCGGCCCTTGAGCACAGCCTGGTGCGCCGCGTTCGACACGACCTCGATCGGCCCGGCGCTTGCGGCTTGCTCCTGGCCATCGGCCATCACGACGTAGCGCATGGGCCCGGCGAGGATCGGCTTCGTGATGCCGGTATTGGCCGACGTGGCCTGCACCTGGTCGAGCAGGCCGAAGCCGTTGAGCGTGTGCTCGCGCAGCACGGTCTTGAGCGTGGCGCCGCTCAGTTCGATGGGCGTGAACGGCGGGTAGACCTTCGTGCTGCGGCCGGTGGGCGTATGCTCCCAAGGGAAGCGCTTGCGTTCGAACGTCTTGACCGTCTCGCCCGCGGACACGCGCTCGCCCTTGGCCTTCATCGCAATCTCATAGAGCCCGTCGAGCGGAGGCAACTCGATAGTCTTGCTGGCGCGGCCATCCTTGAACCCGGCCATGGGGAACACGACGGTCTTGACGAGCTTCTTGCCGATCTGCGTGCGGATCTGCGCGAGCACCTCGGTCGGCTTGGCCGCCTTCGGCAAGCCGCCCACGTCCACCACGAGCCGCATCTTGTTGCGGTAGGGATAGTACGCGAATTGGAAGTCGACCGGCGGCCTCTCCTGCTCCTTGCCCACGAGCCAGCGATACGGCTCCTGCGCGCGGGGCCAACTCGTGGTGCGATCGTAGTAGACCGTGCCCCCGTCGGGCGACGCGACCTTGATGGACAGCGTATAGCGCGTCGTCGGGTCGTCGGCCGGCGCGGCGAGCGCGAGCGTCTGGGCCGCGCCGGGCGCGAGCGTGAGGGCCTTGTCCACGCGCACCGCGGGCATGTTGTTGCGGTCGAGCACGATCTGCGCTTTCAGCGCGAGCGGCTGTGCGGAGGGGTTGAGGATGCGCAGCTTGCCGGCGAAGCCGCCGAGGAAGGGGTCGCCGTCCGCCGCGTACTGCACCGCGGGCGCGGGGCTGGCGGTGAACGTGAAGCGCGCTCCGGCCTGCGTGTATCCGCCGGTGAGGCTCGACCACTCCCAGGGGTTCTTCCAGTCGCGGCAGAGGTTGATCGCCCACACGCCTTCGGTGGTCTTGCGGTTGCCGGCCATCTTCATGCTGGCGAGGGGCACGGCGCACTCGAAATGCCACCAGCCATCGTGGAAGCCGTGGGCCTGCCGCCAGCCCCCGCGCCAGCTCACGGACTCGCCGGGCTGGCCGAGGAAGTGGATGTTGTACCCGCCCTTGCCGAGCCAGTTGGCGAGGAACTGATAGTCGGCCTTGTCCTCCGCGTCGGGCGTGGGGTTCACGAACACTTCGACCGCGTCGTCGTACACCACCTTGAGCGAGTCGCGCGTCATCTTCGCGAGCAGCGCGCCCTCGTCTGGCAGGCGGGAGAGGATGGCCACGTAGATGTGCGTGCGCGTGGCGCCGATGAACCCGCGCACGCGCCGGCGCTGCATCTTGCCGTTGAAGTGGAAGCCGTCGAACCCCGCGCTCACCGCCCATTCGTCCGGCTCGATCTTGCCGTCGAGCGTGGGCGGCTGCTTCATGAGCGGGACACGGAACGTGCCGCCCGCGGACCACGCCGCTCCGGTGGCGACGAGGATGGCGAGCAGCGGTCTGGCGTGGCGTATCATGGCGTGTTCTCTGTTGGGACGGCGTGTGACCAGTCTGTCTCTCGCGCTCCCGGGCGCGGGGCCACAGTTTAGCCTTTCTTGGGCGGGAGTGCATTCGGCAATCTTGGCAGGGTGTGTGCCCACGGCCCACGCGAGGGGCAGGAAACGCTGGCGCATCGACAGCATGCGCACTTGACAGCTTGGGGCGCGGGGCATAGGATTCGGGCCTAGCGAGACTGGCCCGAGTCGTGGCGACGGGGGCGCCCCATCATGCCTGTCGGTGCGCGCCAACTCATCACAAAAACGACGTGCAGGAGAGGAGGAACGAGATGGCGGCCCCTATGACTCGCTCGTGGAAAACGCCGCTCTTGCCCAGCGAGTTCCAGCGGCTCGAACGCGCGGCTCCGGCCGGGACGCGGCGCGCCGGGAGGGCCGCCGGGCTGTCATGGGACGCGGAAACGTGAGGCTTCGCTGGACACGGTCGGCTCTGGGCCGGGACGCGCTCGCCGCGTTCGTCATGCTCGCGGCGCTTCAGTATTGGCGCCTCTATTGGCCGCAGTGGCCGGGCGTGCTCCTCGTCGTTGCGCATGCAGGGGTGTCCGCGGCCGCGGCTGTGGCGTCCGCGGCCGCGTTGCGCTTGCCGATGGGCCGCGTCTGGCTAAAAGCCGCAGTCCTTGCCGCGCTGTGGGCCTGCGTCCCGGGCTTGGCGCAATCTCTGGCCGTTGGCGCCGTTGGCCCCGGCGGCGTGTGCGCGGGCGCGGTGCAATGGGGAGTCCTGTTCTTCATTCCGGCGCTGTTGCTCGCGGGGCTCCGTTGGCGGCCTTCGCCGGAGCGAGCGCAGGGGAGCCAACCGGCCAATCCTGCGGCTGCGCTGTTTGCATCCGAGCCTGCCACCGGCGTGGGGCGCAAACTGGCCGCCGCGCTCGCGGGCTACGCGCTCCTCAGCGTGGCCCTCACCTGGCCGGCCGCGCGGCGTTTCGCCGTCGATTTCATCGCCTACCCAGGCGACTCGTGGCAGACCGCGTGGAATCTCTGGTGGTTCGACAAGGCCGTTTTCCAGTGGCACGTGAACCCCTACTGGACACCGCTGCTCTTCCACCCGGTGGGATCGTCGCTGCTGTTGCACACGCTTCAGCCGCTGCACGGCCTGCTCGCGGCGGGGCTGGTGCGCACGGCCGGCCTCGTGCCGGCGTACAACGCTCTCGTGTTCTTTTCGTTCGTGGCGACGGGGCTGGGCATGTTCGGCCTCGCGCTGGCGGTGACGGGCCGGGCCGGGCCGGCCTTCGTGGCGGGGGCGCTGTTCACCGCGTGCCCCTTCCACATGTTCAAGTGCTACGGCCACCTCAACTTCGCCGCGGCCGAGTGGCTCCCGCTGTTTGTGCTGGCCTTTGTCAAGATGCACGCGTCGGCGAATTGGCGTTGGCCCCTGCTCGCGGCCGGCGCGCTCTTTCTCAACTGGACGTGCTGCTGGTATTACACGACGTATTGCTTCCTCTTCTGTGCATTCTTCTGGGCGTATCTTGCGCTTGCCGCGGGCCGGCCTTCAGCATGGACGATGTTCTCCCGCCGGTGCGCGGGCTTCCTGTGCCGCGCCCGCCATTCTTTCGCCGCGTGGGCCGTGGTGGTGGCCGTGGCCGTGGCAGTGCCGACGGTGTTCCACAGTTGGCCAGTGCATGTTTCCCGCGCACTGGCCGTGGCGGCGGCCGCTGCGGCCGCGGTGCGTTTGGCCCAGGTGATGGGCCGGCGCTGGCTGGTTCGCGCGGCTGTGTTCGCCGCCGCGTCCGCGGTGTTGGTCGGGCCCCCATTTGCCATGGCTCTGCTCAGGCGACACGAGTTCGTGTTGTCGCACGCTCCCTCGGCGAACTCGTGTGACCTGCTCGCCCTGTTTGCGCCAGGCACGTCGTCCACGTACCGCGATCTCATCCCGGGCTTGGCCGAGCGCCTCGGGGTGAACTGGTCCGATCGGAGCAGCCCGCTGGGCCTCGTCGCGCTGGCGCTCGCGGTGTTGGGCATGCGGCGCCACGCGGCGAACCGCACCGGGCCATGGTTGGCGGTGGGGGTTGCCTTCCTCGTGTTGTCTTTCGGGCCGATGTTGCAGGTCGGGGGGAGGAACGTCGTTGGCATGCCTTACCGGCTGCTGTGGGCCGCGTTCCCGCCGCTCCATGCGGCCGGCGTCCCGGGGCGCATGTCTTACATGGCCACGTTGTGTTTCATGCTGCTGGCAGGGCTCGGCCTCGCCGGCCTACGCGGGTCGCCTCGCCGGCGAAGCCTCGTGTGCGCGGCCGCGCTCGCGCTCGGTCTGCTGGAGTTCCTCTGCATTCCGCCGCCGTTCGCGTCCGCTCACGTGCCTGCGTTTTACTATCGCCTGGCCCGCGACCCTGAGCGGTATGCAATCCTCGACACCGCATTCGCCCAGGATATGTTTTTCCAGACCGTGCACGGCAAGCCGCTGGTGGGCGGGTACGTGTCGCGCCTCCCCAAGGACGCGGCCGCGTACCTGAACTCGAACCCGCTGCTGGCGGAGTTGGCCGGCCCCGTGTGGTTTCGGCGAGGGCGCCTGGCCGCGAAGCCCAGCGACTTGGACATCCTCCGTCGGTCGAATGTGCGATACATCATCGACCACCAGGGCCGGTATCGCCGCGGCCTGCAAGAGGGCCTCGGCCTGCGCCCCTGTTACGCGGACGAGGAGGTGGAGGTGTACGATCTGCGGCGCTCGCGGCCATGAGGCCCGGGGGCTGTGGCTTGCCCACTTGGATGTAGCCGCACGCGCCAGCATGCGGCCCAACCGGCGAGTCGCACCCCGAATACCGTAGCTCTTGTACGTGACAGAACAAGGCAAGCGGAATGGATACTGCGTTCGGCGCAGGCTGCTCCTCTCTACGGCAGTCTCAGAAATGCGCCGGCGGTTCTGTCGGGGCCGAACTTCACTATGAGCCAGCACTCGCCTGGCATGAACGTCAGGTGTCGGTAACCCAGTCGATAGTGGAAGGCGTCCGCGTCGCCTAGAAGGCTCTTTCCACCTGGCGGCATGATGCTGGCGTCTGGCGGTCCCAACATCTCTAGCACCTTCCTCTTGATCATGCCTGGTTTCTGGTTCAGCATTCGTAACACGTCATCCTTCATGCGCCATCGCTTCGCGTACTTGCCCTTTCGCGAACACTCGACCCACGCGTCGCGATCGAAGGGGATCGCGCGTCTGCTGAAGAGGAACCCCCCACCGCACGCCACCAGCACAAGCAGGCAGCCACAGCCCAGGCTGATTTGATTGTCGCGCCTGATCACCTTGGCCACGTCGCTCATGCCGCCACTGTCCATGCCCATACCGCTCAAGCTCCTCGCTCTGTGAAAGACGCCGGCTGCTCGTCTTACAGAACCTATCCCAAAAGCCAAACCGACGCAACGCGCACGGCCCGCATGCCGCGCCTGTGGCCAACACCGTGGCGAGCAGTTGTGCCATGCGCCGCCAGACATGGCCCTTGGGGGAGTCTGTGGGCTTGACCCGGGCGAGCGCCGCCCGTATCGTATCGCGTTTACGGCCTGCCATTTCGTGCCCGCGGCGGGCCGACGCCCCGAAACCATCAGCTCGTGAAGGAGCGCATCCGATGAAGATTGGCGTGGTCTGTGGCCCGTTGATGCTCAAGGAAGACATGCCCGGCATGTGCCAGTGGCTGGCCGAGAACGGTTTCGATGCCGTCGACATGCGCGGCGCCGGCGCCGAGGAGAAAGCGACCATCGAGGGCGCCGGCCTCCAGGTCGGCTCGTTCATGGCGCCCTCGCTCGGCGCGACGCTCGACGCGGATGAAGGCAAGCGCAAGGACGCCGTGGCCGCGACCAAGGCCGAGATCCAGCAGGCCGGGGAGCTGGGCCTCAAGACGCTCTTCGTGTGCTTCGTGCCGGCGAACAAGCAGGCGCCGCGCGCACAGACGTTCGATATCTGGAAGACGTTTTGGCCGGAGATCGTGGACACGTGCGAGTCGGCCGGCGTCAACGTCGCGATGGAAGCCTGGCCCGGCCCGGCCCCAACCTACCCCACCATCGGCTGCACGCCGGAGATGTGGCGCGCGATGTTCGACGTGTGCCCGTCGCCCAACTTCGGCCTGTGTTTCGACCCCTCGCACCTCGCGCGGCTGGGCATCGACTACATTCGCGTGCTGCGCGAGTTCGGCGAGCGCGTGCACCACGTCCACGGCAAGGACACGGAGATCTCCAGCGAGGACCTCTACCTCCAGGGCCGGCTCACGCCGACCTTTGGCGCGCCCCGCTTCAAGTGCAGCGAAGGCTGGTGGCGCTACTGCGTGCCCGGCGACGGAGTCGTGGACTGGCGCACCATCGTGGTCGAGCTGACCGCGCTCGGCAAGACGGACCTCGTGTTCAGCATCGAACTAGAGGACGGCCTGTACATGAACGACGCGGAGGGCAACAAGGCCGGCCTGCTCGCGGCCAAGGCGCACCTGGAGAGCGTGATCCGCTAACCCGCGCCGCGCCGTCCACATGGCTGCCACACACAGGCGCTGGGCTCTTGCGTCCAGCGCCTGTTCTACTCTGGGGGCTACGCGGGGACGCGATGCGGAAGCCGTCCCGCAACTGCGGGACGGCTTCCGCATCGTGTCCAGACACAAGGACGCAGGCGGCGTCTGGGGACACGAAGTCGGACGCTACGCGTCCTTGGTTCATGTCCCCGCTCGCCCCAGACACACAGTACAATGTCCGCTTCTTCCTGTAGCGCGTGGGGCTCGGGGAGCGCATGAACTCATCTCGGATTAGCCCGTGAACCGCAACGTCTGGACCCTCCTCATCGTTTCGGCCATCTTCGGCCTTGCGTTTGGCGTGTACGAACTGGCCCTCCCGCTCTATCTCAAGAGCAAGGGCATCTCCATGGCGAACATGGGGCTCATCTTCGCCATCCCGGCCATCTGCACCTTCCTCATCCGCATTGGCTTCGGGTCGCTCTCTGATTCCGTCAGCAAGCGGAAGCCCTTCTTCACCGGCGCGGTCGCGCTGTGCACCGCGGCCTGCGCGATGACGCCGCTCAGCGCGGCGGTGGTCATGCAGGTGATCAGCAAGTGCTTGCACCAAGCATCGGTCGAGTTGCGCAAGACCATGCACAACGTGCTGCTCTTCGAGGCCGCGGAGGACGACTTCCTCGACAACATCGGCAAGACCACCGGCGCGGAGTTCCTGCTCATGGGTGTGGGCGCGGTCATCGGCGGGTACTGGCTGCGGTCGAAGCTGCGGTCGGGCGTGGCGTCGGAGGAGAGTGTCTTCTGGCTCTGCGTGGCCATGGTCGGCGCGTGCACGGTCGTGTTCGCGATGTTCTTCAACGAGCGCACGATCCTGCGCCCCCCGCCCAAACGCACGGCCATGCGCGAGATTCTTGCGGTCGATCTTAACAAACAACTCGTCATCATCATGGCCTCCATGTTCGTGTTCAACATCGGCCTGAGCGCGAGCCACTGCCAGGTGATGCCGCTGTTCTTCAAGGAGAAGTTCGGCTTCGCCAACGACACGGTGGGCTGGATCATGGCCGGCCATCGCTTCACGATCGCGGTGCCGCTCCTCCTCGTGGGCCGCATTGTGAAGCGCCCCCACAAGGGGGTGCTGATCGGGTTCCTCGTGGCCGAAGGGCTCATCCTCGCCGCGTCGGGTCTGATCCCACACAGATGGACCGCGACGGGCATGTGGCTCTTCCACGACCTCCTCGGCGCGGGCATTTGGCAACCCACGCTCATGGCGTTCATGCAGCGCTTCGCCAAGCCCGAGTCCCGCGGCGCGGAGGTGAGCAAGGTGATGGCCATCAGCTACCTCGGCTGGGTCGTCGGCCCGCCGCTGGCCGGCGCACTCTACACCAAAGCGTTCGGCCTCCCCTTCGTCGCCGGCGGGTTGTTCATGGTGGTGTCCGCGGCGATGTTGCTGCCGCTGAACGTGAAGCGTGAAGCGTGAAGCGTGAAGCGTGAA
>JAJRTI010000286.1 GCA_024278415.1 Planctomycetota bacterium
CGATGCTCACACCAACCTGCCGATCTTGCACGAGCAACCGCTTCAAGCATTCCGCGTACGCGCGCGCATCGGGCATCTGCGAGAGCACAGACTCGTCGCAGGCCCGCTCCCGCTCGCCGCGCAGCCAGCGGTCGTATAGCCACAATAAGGGGTTGAGGAAGAACACGCGCTTGAGCGCCTGCTGAAGCACGTTCACCGCGAAGTCGTTGCGCCACACGTGGGCCAGTTCGTGCGCGAGCACGCGCTCCGCGTCGGACGGGTCTATCTCGGCGGCCGACTCCGGCAGCAGCACCCAGTGCCGCCACAGGCCGAGCGTGACCGGCGACTGCACGCGGTCCGATACGCGCAGCACCACGCGCGACCGCGGGCAGATGCGCTCGCGCAGCCGCTCGAACAGCGCCGCGAGATGGGCGTCGCCGACGACCTGCGCCCGATGCGCGGTTCGCGTGACGAGTATCAGCGCGACGGCGAGTTGGAGCAGCAGGCCGCCGGCGCAAGCCAGATACGCGATCGTGGCCGCGACGATGCCGAGCTTGCGCCAATCCCGCGGCGCGGGCGCGGCCGGTGGCGGTGTGAGCGATGCGGGTGCAGGCATTGGCATGGGCATTGATGTGGCCACGGATACCGGCGCAGGCAACTGCTCGGCCGTTGTGTCGGCGACGGGTTCTTTGGCTCCCTCACCCGGCCCTGGCGCCGTCGCGATTCGTTGTACCGGCAGGGGCGGCAGCACAGGCAGCGCCACCTTGCCCATGCACAATGGCCACAGCGCAACCACGACCAGACCCGCAAGCCCACACAGGCCAACAAAGTGACGAGAAGCCGCGCGATGATGGCGCAGCGCGACGAGCAGTAGCGCCAACACCGCGAGCAGTGCCGCGTGCCGGAGGCAGGTCGCCCCGAGGTATTGCCACAGAGGACCGCTCCATTCCGCGATCGCGTCCGCGTTCATGGCGCGTCCTCCTCGCCGATGACGCGCTTGAGCTTGCGTAGCTCGTCGTCCGACAGTCCCTTCACTTCCCCAAGCCCCACGAGCACCCCCTCGACCGATCCGTCGAACACGCGGTCGACGAGGTCAGCCAGGTGGTCCCGCAGCGTGCGCGAGCGTGAGACCTTGGGATAGTAGACATACGCCCGGTCCTCCACGTCGTGGGCCAGCAGGCCCTTGCGCTCCAGGTGGTTGAGCATGGTCTGGATGGTCGTGTACGCGCGCCGGCCCTTGATCGTCTTCTGCACGTCGTACACCGACCCCCTTCCCAGCTTCCACAGCGCCTTCATCACCTCCAACTCTCGTTCGCCGAGCAACACGTGCTTCTTCGCCATGCGTTCTTCTCCATTCCCTACTGTGTTAGTCCTAACGGCTTAGGAGTATACCCCCTAGTGCGTAGTTGTCAAGGATCTTTTCTTGTCGTGGGCGATAGCGAAGGTTCGCCTCAGACCGACAAGGTGGAGCGGAAGGCCTTCGCATTCCGCCCCCCGGACGGTAACGACACGGAAAGCGAAGGCCTTCCGCTCCAGCGCGTCTCGATACTCACTTGCTGCGTTCTTGGGCGGTGCTCCTTGCCGAGCGACGCTCGCCGGCTACAATTGCAGATGCACGCCACGCGTCTACGGTCGTCCGACTATCCACTCCCAACCGAAGGATCCCACCATGAAGGAAGTCACGTTCGGCGAAGCGATGAAGCACAAGTACCCCGAATGGGTCGTGCTCGTGGTGACCCTCGACGACGCGGGCCAGGTCGACATCATGCCCGCGGGTTGGGCCATGATCGCGTCCGGCCAGCCGCCCATGTTTGCGGTCGCGATCGGCCACGGCCGTTATACACACGAACTCTTGTCCAAGGCGCAGGAGTTCGTCGTCGCGTTCCCCAGCCCAGGGCAAAAAGACGACATGCTCTACACCGGCACGCACTCCGGCCTGGACGTGGACAAGCTCGCGAACACGAGCTTCCAGACCGCGCCCGCCAGCCAGATCAGAACGCCCTTGCTGCAAGGCTGCATGGTGAATCTCGAATGCGTGCTCGACCACCAGAGCACGGCCGGGGACCATAGCATCTTCGTGGGCCGAGTCGTCGCGTCCCACGTGGACGAGCGCGTGCCGGCGCGGCTGGTGAACTTCGGCGGCAACCAGTTTGCCGCCGCGGAACCGGTGGGGAGGTGAGTGCGGTTGGCTACGCGTTCAACTTCTTCAGCGCCCACGCCATGTTCTGCCCCAGCGTCTGCATGGTCTTCACGCCCTCTTCGTCGTCCTTCACTTCGCCCTTGCCCATGCCGAAGGCCATGTTCCAGTAGATCGAACTGACGATCACCATCTGGCCGATCTGGAAGAAATGGTTCATGGTGTCGAACGCGTGGATCGAGCCGCCGCGGCGCACGGCCACTACCGCCGCGGCGACCTTGCGCTTGAGCAGATCGTCGTTGGCGCGGGACACGAGCCCCGCGCGGTCGATGAGCGCCTTCATTTCCGTGTACACGTCCGCGAAGTACGTGGGCGAGCCGAGCAAGATGCCGTCGGCCTCGACCATCTTCGTGATGCACTCGTTGGCCATGTCGTTATCGACCGCGCACTGGCCATTCTTCTTCTCGAAGCACTGGACGCACGCGGTGCAACCGCGGATCCTGTTGCCGTCGAGTTGCACGAGTTCGGTCTAGATGCCTTCCTTCTTCAATTCGTCGAGGACCATGTTGAGCATCATGGCCGTGTTGCCGTCCTTGCGCGGGCTGCCGTTGAATGCGACGACTTTCATGGAGGTCTCCTGTGGGGCTTAGCGTGGGTCTGCGAAGCATAATGAGTAAGGCGTCAAACGTAATGATTGAGGCGCTGCAGGTCAAGGGCGACTCGCAGGCTTCGATCTCGCGTGGAGTCAAGAATGAGCCCGCAACCGGACTCAAGAATCCAGGTTGACAGCCGCCGGCACAGCGCATAAGATTCGCAGTCTGAAGAGCCGCGCCCGCCTTGGCGCGGCTCGCCGGCGCACGCAGTGCGCGCCGGCACCTTTGACAAGCGTCCTTGGACAAGGAGTTCGCTATGAAGACGCGCAAGAGCCGTTGGGACTGTGTGCCTCGCTGGATTCTCGTGCTGATGTTTGCAGCTATCATCCCGATGGCCTCGGGCTGCTACGGCCGGTTCCCGCTCACCAAGCTGGTGTACAAGTTCAACGGCGAAGTGAGCGAGAACAAGTGGGTCAAGTCCCTCGTCATGTGGGTGTTCGTCATCATCCCAGTCTATGGCGTCGCAACGCTCGTGGACGCGATCATCATCAACCTCATCGACTTCTGGACCGGCGGCGAGATCGCCGTGGGCAGTACCACCACGGCGGACGGCACCGAAGTCGCGTGGCGCCCATCAGAGGACGGCAAGGTGCTGCTCATCACCTTCTCGAAGGAAGGACAGGAGCTGAGCCGTATCCGCTTTGTGAAGGTCGATCAGACGCACTTCCAGGTCTTCGATGCAGACGGCCAACTGGCCGGCCTGGTCGAAAAGACCAGGGACGGGCGGCTGCTGCTCAAGGACGCGCAGGGCGTCACGCTCGAAACCGTGTCTATCGAGGGGCTCATGAAGCTGAAGAAGGCCGCGTAGCCCGCATTTCGAGTCCCCCCTGTCCCCCCTCTCAGGGGGGACCACAGGGGGGTGGCTCATAAAACTGGACAACGCCGCCGGGCTCGGCTACCCATGCAGTTTGCTGAACGCGTACGCGGCCGCACCGAGAATGCCGAAGTTGCTGCCGAGGCCGGAGGGCCGGATGTCCATCTTCGCGGTGGGAATCAGGCGCGCCCTGACCCGCCGGCGCACGTCATCGAACAGGTAGTCGCCCGCGGCGGTGATGCCGCCCCCAAGCACGCACACGTCCGCGCTCAATGCGTTGGCAAAGTCCGCAATGAGCGCGGCGAGTGCGTCGTGCGCGGTGTTGATGATGCCGGCGGCCACGGCATTGCCCTGCTTCGCCAAGTCGTAGACCCACTTCGCGTCGGGGCCGCCCTTGCCCTTCGGCAGCAGGCCGCGGCCGATCGCGTCTTGGGCCATGCGCGAGATGCCGGTGTCGGACGCATACGCCTCGACGCAGCCGCGCTGGCCACATCCACACAGGGGAGCGTCGGGCAGGAAGTTAACGCAGATATGGCCGATCTCGAGCGTGTTGCGCGCGCCTTGGAAGTCCTGCCCGTTCACGCAGAGGCCGCCGCCGATGCCAGTGCCGAGCGTGAGCATGAGCATGCACTTGGCCCCCCTACCCGCGCCCCACATTACCTCGCCCGTCGAGAAGACTTGCGCGTCGTTGTTGATGAACGCCGGCTTGCCCACGCGCGCCTCGACGATCTTCTTGAGGTTCGCGTTGCCAAAGTTGGGGCAGTTGCACGGCGGGAACGCGAACTTGCCGCTCGGCAACACAATGCCTGGAGTGCCGATGCCCACGGCCTCCGCGTCGGGATGCTTCTTGAGCAGATCCCCGGCCATGGCCGCGAGGTCTTCGCCAATCTGTTCGCCAGTGCGCTGGCCGCCGGTCTTCTTGCCCTTGTGCTTGAGCAGCAGCTTGCCTTGGTCGGAGACCACTCCGCCCTTGAGGTTCGTTCCGCCGAAGTCGATTCCGATGGCGCATCTCACAGTGGTGTCCTCCTCGTCGTGAACGTGCTAGTGTCGCGTCATGCTTGTGCTGTCGCACCGTTGGCGGCACAGCGGATGAGGCCTCATCTGGCCTGCGCGGCGAGAGCGCAAGGACTGCCACGCGCTTGTAGTAGCCCCGTGAGGGCCTTCCGCTCGGGTGGCAAATCGCCAGCGCCGCTAGGGCGCCCTTACGGTCGCCACTACAAACGGGCGGCGCGCAAAGGGCCGCTATTGTAAGGAAGGGGTGAATGGAGTCAACATGCGCGCCCAGAGTCGGCCAACTTGCGCGCGGTGGCCAGCTTCTCATGGGCCGCGGCCTTGAGTGTACCGGCGTCGGTCGCGACCGACATGAACTGGAAGCCCATGGCCAGCGCCTTCTCCAGCACCTCGCACGTGCCGGCCACGAGCCCGGCGAACTTGCCGTGGCGCTTGCAGGCCTCCGCTATGGCCTGCGCGGCCGCGTCGATGGCCTGCTCGCTCTCGGCCGAACCTTGCGGCGCGTCCAAGCGCAACGCGTAGTCCATCGCGCCGAAGAGGAGCGCATCCACGCCGGGCGTTGCCGCGATCGCGTCCACGTTTTCCGCGGCGAGCGGCGTCTCGATCTGCACAATCAGGAACGGCCGCGCCTCGGGCAAGTGTGGGTAGTCCGGCCCAAACCGGTCGATCACGCGCCGGCCGCCGAACGAGCGGTTGCCCAGCGGCGGGAAGTGCACGGCCTGCACGGCTTGCTCAGCCTCCTCGCGCGTATCCACCATCGGCACCATGATGCCCGATGGCGCGAGGTCGAGGAACGGCCCAATGATGCCGTACTCGTGGCCTGGCACGCGGATGATCGAGTGTGCGCCGACGCTGTCGGCCGCGCGCACCGCGCCGGCAGCGGTCAAGCGGTCCCACATGCCGTGCTGGCCGCAAATCCAAATCCAATCGAAACCGCGGCCCGCGGTCTCGATGATCTCGCAGCACGTATACGTGACGGCAAAGCCGAGCAGCGTCTCCCCGGCTTCGAGC
>JAJRTI010000287.1 GCA_024278415.1 Planctomycetota bacterium
CCCTGACGGTCGCCACTACAAGCGGGTCGCCCCCACGGTCGCACTGCGGCGCCTCCGTGTTCGACACCTCAGCCATGACATGACACTAGGGGCGACGCATCGGCCCTAGTGGAGTTTTGCAAGTGGCTCTTTACAGATTCGGTAACATTTCAGGCGAGTGCAAAGAGTGGTCTCACCTCGCTGGCCCCCACCGACCCTGCGTCGGTGGGGGCGCTATCTCGGTTGCACTTAGCTGAAATGTTACCGTCTCGGTAGCAGCCCGAGCCAACCGCAAGACGCTGGAGCGGGTCTCGCGCGGCCAAGCTCCTTGCAGACAGGCCGATTGCCCCTCAGCGAACAAGGCGGCCGCGCCGCAGTTCCTACTCTTAGTCCTACTCTTAGTCCTACTCATAAAGCGCATGACACAGTGGAGGAGTAGGACAAAGAGTAAGACTAAGAGTAGGAGGGTGACAGAACATCGACAACATGTTGTCGCGAGATTTACGCGAAGGCACTAAACGTACGTCCTGCCGCGCATCTGCCGAATGCGATCGGGATGCACCTTCCCGTCCGCGTTGACCGTGTTGTGGTAGAGCGTGTGCGCTTGGCGGCTCTCGTAGGATATGGCCGGTTGCACGGTCGCGGGCCGCGTGGTGGTGATGAGCCAGTCGACCAACTCGTCGCGCATGCTTCGCACGATGTGGGCGTGTTCCGCGTCGAAGTAGAGGTTCCGCATCTCCCACGGGTCGGCATCGAGGTCGTACAGCTCGCCAAAGCCGTCGGGGTATTCGTCCGCGAACATCTCGCGGCTGTAATGCACGTAGCGCCACTTGCCCCGGCGCACGCTCTTGGTCCAGGGGTTCTCCGTCACGCCGACGCGATGCACTTCGCCGCTTCCTCCGGCAAGCAGGTGCGAGAGATCCTTGCCGTCCGCGGTCTCCATTGCGTCGAGGCCGGCAAGCGCGCAGACCGTGTTGGCCATGTCGACCGTTTCGACGACTTCCTTGGCCGCGTGGCCGGCCATGAAGCGGCCCGGCCAGCGCCAGATGTACGGGATGCGCGTGATCGCGTCCGCACAGATGCCGGGCGCCTTCTCCATGATCCCATGCTCGCACGCGTAGTCGCCGTGGTCCGCGGCGTAGATCACGATGGTGTTCTCGGACAGGCCGGCCTGGTCGAGGAAGTCGATCATCTGGCCGGCCGCGTGGTCGACTTGGCTCACCGCGGCGAGGTAGCCGTGGAGCTTGCGGAGCCGCGCAGCCTCGAAGGTCTTGGGCTCAATGAGCGCCCAGTAGCCGCGGCGCCAACGCTCGACCGTGGCGCGGAAGTGCGGCGCCTTGCCCTCCGGCTCGCGGTCCGCGTTCGGCGGCAAGTGCAGATTGGCCTCGTCGTAGAGGTCCCAAAACGGCTGCGAAGGGGCCGTGCACTGATGCGGCCGAGGCAGCGACGCGTGCGCAAAGAACGGCCGGCCCTCAGCGGCCGCGGACCGCATGAACGCAATCGTCTGGTCCGCGATCCAGCCCTCTTGCGACTCTTCATACGCGAGCGGCGACGGCCGGCCCTCCATGCTCTGCCGGCCGCGGTCGCCGAACTCGGGCATGGCGCCGTGGTCCTCCAAGTGCTCCTTGCCGCGAGCCTTGAGGAACGCCCTGTACGCCGGCGAGCGCCCGCCCACGCTGCACGCGCACGTCTCGTGGAACACGTCGCTGTCGTTCTCGACCCAGTATTCCGGGCAGTGGATCTTGCCAATGGCCGCGGTCGTGTAGCCCGCGGTGCGAAAGTGTCCGAACACAGAGGGCAGCCCGCGGGGGTTGGGCCCAGAGAGGCCGTAGTACCCGTGGTTGTGGCAGTATTGGCCCGATAGCCAGCACACGCGGCTGGGCGTGCAGATGGGGTTCTGCGTGATTGCGTTGTCGAATCGCACGCCTTCATTGGCCATGCGGTCCAGGTGTGGCGTCTTGACGTCCGGGTGGCCTTTGTGGCCGAGCACTTTCGCATTGTGCTGGTCGGAGAGGATGAAGAGGATGTTCGGGGGAGAAGGCATGGAAACGGTTTCCGGTCTTGGGGGGGTGCGGAATTGCAGGAAC
Source organism: Planctomycetota bacterium (assembly GCA_024278415.1). Next base: position 2,067 of record JAJRTI010000287.1, read on the forward strand.
GGACCACCTGAAGGCGGGACTCCAAACGAAACGGCAGCGGAATCGTACCAGCCCCTCCGACGGGGATCAAGCGGTTGCGGAACGGGGTCGAATCTCGATTCCTTCGACTCACTGCTCCTGCTCGTGGCGCAGATTTCCAATCTGCGAGGCCGACCACAGGCTGGCTCTCTGCCTGCGCGCACGACAACGCTATCGAGAGGGCGGGGCATGAGTTGATGTCGATCTCCTTGCGCACACGACGATGTTCCCAGCGGTCGTGATTGGGAGGCAGGAGTGCATGCGCCCAGCCGGTGGTCCGAACAGGCCGCTTTCGATATCATGGGTCGTGGGTATCAAGACTCCTCAAGTCGTTCGTCGGCCTCAATGCCATTAACCTTAAGAGCGACTTGCAAAACCCCAATAGGCCGAGGCCTCGCGCCTAACATCATGCTTGGCGGAGGTGTCGAACGCGGCGCCGCCGAGATGCGAGCGCGGGAGCGCTCCGCTTGTAGTGGCGACCGTCAGGGCGCCCTCTGCGCCGATGGCGATTCGCCACCCGAGCGGAAGGCCCTCACGGGCCTACTACAAACGCG
>JAJRTI010000288.1 GCA_024278415.1 Planctomycetota bacterium
ATGGGGGTCTGCGCCACCAAAGGCGGCAAAGCTGTCCCCATGGTCTGCGCCAATCATGCTCTGCATCCGTGGGTCGGCTCTGCCATCCGTGGGACACCTCCGACCTCTTTGGTTGCGGCCAACGGCCGCGCTAGGGGTATCCGCGGGTATCTGTGTGCCTTCCGTTGCAAAGACCGCAGGGGTCTCGTGAGCACGGGAGTGCCTGCCGCACCTTCACTCTCGGACCGCGCCAAGAAGAAGGCGAGATGCTGCCCCCGCCGGAGCGCACGGCCAGGGGCATTCGTGGGAACGCGATCCCGAGGCTTTGGGATCCGCTCCTGGGTTGCCGGCGCAGCCCGCCTTGTTGAAACGCGTTGAAAGTTTCATGCGTTTCGAAAAGTTGCTATGATCGTTTCATGCGTTTCACGGGCGGCTCGCCATGTTGTTCGGGCCCCAAGGGGTCTCGCCGATCGGGCGTGGCTTGCAGTGTGAACCGTGTCCCCAAGCCACCCCCGAAGCCCCAATGCCCTGATCGGCAGCACGACCATGAACGATCCCGCGCCAAACGGATCCTGCTATGATCTCTTGTCCAATTGCCTGCAACGCCGGGAAAACTTGGAGGCCATCTTCAACAGCATGGGCGAGGGCCTCTTCACGCTCGACATGGATCTCCGCATATCGAGTTTCAACCGCGCAGCCGAGGAGATCACCGGCTACACGCGTGGCGAGGCGATCGGGCAGAAGTGCACAGAGGTGTTCCGTGGCCGTGTTTGCGAGGAGGACTGTGTGTTCAAGCAGGCGCGAGATTCGAGCAGGGGAGTCGAAAACTTCGAGGAGGTGATCAACACCAAGAGCGGCCACGAGCGAATCGTGAACATCACCATCAGCCTCCTGCGAGACATGCAGGGGAATGTCACCGGCCTTGTGGGTGTCATCCGGGACGTGTCTGAGCTGCGACGGCTACAGGAGGAGATGAAAAGCAGAGCCGGCTTCCAGAATATGATTGGCAAAAACCACCGGCTCCAGCGCGTGTTCGAGTTGATCAAGCAGTGCGCAGGGAGCGATGCGTCCGTGCTCGTCGAGGGAGAATCCGGCACGGGCAAAGAACTGGTTGCGCACGCCATTCACTACGAGAGCGCTCGCGCGGCCGGGCCGCTTGTGAAGGCAAACTGCTCGGCCCTCGCGGAGTCCCTTCTGGAAAGCGAGTTGTTCGGCCACGTGAAGGGCGCGTTCACGGGCGCGGCGTATGACAGGGCCGGGCGCTTCGAAGCCGCGGATGGGGGCACGATTCTTCTCGACGAGATTGGCGACATTAGCCCCCTGATCCAACTCAAGCTTCTGCGGGTCGCCCAAGAACGGGAGTTCGAACGTGTCGGGTCCACCGAGCCCATCAGGGTGGATGTGCGCATCATTTCAGCAACCCACAGGCCACTCAAACAACTCATGGCGGAGGGCAAGTTCCGAGAGGATCTTTACTACCGCCTGCGCGTGGTGAGTATCCAACTGCCCGCTGTGCGTGAGCGCCGAGACGACATCCCTCTGCTCGTGTCTCACTTCATCGAACGCCACAACGAGAAAACCGGCCGGCAGATCAAAGGCTGCACCCGCGACGCCATGGCCGCGATGCTCGCGCACGACTGGCCCGGCAACGTCCGTGAAATCGAGAACGCAATCGAGCACGCATTCGTGGTCTGCCAAGGGGCGGAGATCACCATCTTCGATCTGCCCCCCGAACTCCGCCAGGCGCGCGTCGAGAACTATGGCAACCTTCGCAAGATCGTGCCGGCGGACCCTGACGCCGAACGCGAAGCCATCGTGCGCGCGCTGGAAGAGTGCAACTGGAATCGCACGCAGGCCGCCGCAAAGCTCAAGATGGGCCGCACCACGCTGTGGCGCAAGATGAAAGCCTACGGGTTTGCGTGAGGGCCGGCCCGCGGCCGTGCCCGGTAGCAGCGTTCCCCAGAATGCGGACGGTAGCCGCATTCGCCAGAATGCGGGCATTCTGTGAATCGCTTGACGGCTGCGCCCGCATGCTGGCGCATGCGGCGACGCGTTTGGCGTGTGCTCCTTGTCAGGCGCACGCCAAACGCGCACGGGCAGCGGCGCTACTCGAACATTTCCGCGACCGTGACCTCGCGGCCCTCGATGAGCGAGCGTTTGCCAGCCTCGAGCGCAGCGATCAGCTCGACCTCTTCGTCGATAGGCACGGACTCCTCGCCGTCCTTCACGAGCGCCATGAAGCGATCGAGGAGGTAGCAGTAGAGGTCCTGGAGGTTGGGCTGCACCGTGCGCCAGCCCTGCGTGCCGTACACGTTGATCTGATACCCCGCGCGCATGTATTCCTTCTCGCCCACGATGACGATCACGTCCCGGCCGTTCTCGAAGCGCACGCGCACCATGTTGCGGCCGGGCTGGCCCACGTTCAGGCACGACACCGCGCCGCGGCCGAACACGCCGTACGCCATGGACAGCGCGTGGATGCCGTAGTAGACCAACTCGTTCCCGCACACCGTCGTGGCCATGTGCACGTCGCCGAGGTCCTTGATTTCGTCGCGCAGCGCGACGATGTCGGGCACGAACCGGAGTGAACTGGCGGACATGAACGGCGTGCCGGTGCTCTTGGCGAAATCGGCGATTTCCTTCGCGCGCTTAGCCGTCATCGCGAGCGGCTTGTCGCAGAAGGTCGGGATGCCCTTCTTGAGCGGCGTGAAGGCGTACTGGCATTGGTCGCCGGAGCCGTCGTCGATGATGATGACCACGTCCACGCCCTCCGCGCACTCGTCCGGGTGGTCGCACACTTCCGGGATATCACACACGTCGGCGAGGCGCTCGGCCCACTCCTTGTGGGGATCCCAGATCTTAACGACGCGCGCGTCCTCGATGCGCTTGCTCGCCGCGGCGAAGGTCCATTCGTACTGGGATTTCTTGTCCGGGTCGAAGCCGTTGAACGTGCTGGCGAACGCGGTGCCGTGGAACGAGCCGGGCGTGCGCGGCTCATTGGGGTCGCGGTAGCTGGGGCCATACGTGGCGGCAGAGACGAGGCCGATCCGGATCATAGCGAAGCTCCTTGGCTGGGTTGCAGTTCAGTCTCAAGAACAGGCCGCGCATTGTATGGAGCCGGAGTCTGAGAGTCAACTGGCGGCCACCATGGCTCGCGTCGTCGTTCACCCCATCGATTACGTGAACGAGCACGATCGGATTGCGGCCAAAGGCCGCGCCAGGAGAGCCCCCCCCGGAACAGGCCACCCGCGCACCGTACATAAAGCGGGCCGCGGTGTGCAGGTGTGCCGCGGCCCTTTGCGTACTCGAACTAAGACAGGTGTTACCCTGTCTCGTGCAGGTGGGACGAGCACGCAGATAGAAAGTATAGCAGTTCGGCCAAAAGATGCAAGCAAGAAACGGCCGGGAGATTCCCTTGCCTCCTCCAGGGCCGCGTCCCGAAGACGAAAGCGGGCCGCTGGCGGGGGGAACGCCGCGGCCCTGTGCGTGCGCGTGGGAAGACAGGCCGAAGCCTGTCCCGTGCAGGTGGAACGCGCACGCTCCACTAGAAGTTTACCCTCCCGTTCAGAGAATGCAAACGGATCCTCGGCGAGCCCATCGCCATTGGCCGGGCACGGCAAAAGTCTGCCGCGGTGGACCTCTGTCAACGACGCGGCCTTCCTGGGGAATCGGCAAGATGCAAAGGAAACAGCCCCATGATGAAGGCGTGCCCGGAGAGACGAGCCCGCGCGCCTGAGTGCGTCCGCCGTCCGGCGCAATGGTGTGAACTCAAGGCCGACGTCCCGTAGGGACGACTGAGAATAGCCCAGCGCTTTAGCGCTGGGAGTGGTGCCGTCCACGGCAAAAGGCCAGTCCCGTAGGGACGGCTGAACCGCGGCGAATCGCTCATCTGTGGCCGTTTTCAGCATTCAGCCGTCCCTACGGGACTGGTGGCCTCTTAGCGATCCGCGTTCCCAGCACTGAAGTGCTGGGCTGGTCTCAATTGTCCCTACGGGACAAAAGAATCGCACAACTAGTCTCTGTCGCGAAATGCGCGGGGCCCGCTTGTAGCACGCACGTCAGTGCGTTCCGTTCCGTGGTTTCCCGCATGACCGGCCAGAGACGCTCTTACGAGCGCGCTACGAGCGCCCGTCGCGCGGCATTTCGCGACAGACACCAACTAAGCGCCATTGCGCCGTACGGCGGATCAGTGCGCCTGCGCTCCATCGCGCCAAGCCAGATGCGCGCTCTCGTGCGCACAGGCGCAGGCCGGGCGCGGGGGGGAAACTCCTGGCGCCACTGCGCTTGACGGCCCCGCGTGCGGTTTGCTATTATTGTTGATCTTCATGAAGGCCCACAAAGTCCCCGGATTGGCAGCCGGGCCAGGACAGCTTTTGTGGCCGCCAGCCCCTACGGTTCAACCAAGTCAGACCGGCGCGAGACGTGGGTCGCCGGGAAAGGGAGTGTACTGCATGAACGGCCAGGACCTCAAGAAGTTCAAGGCCCTGTTGCTGGAGCTAAGAGCCCAGGTGGCGGGTAGCATGAACAAGATGGAAGACCGGGCGCTCGGCAAGTCGCGCCAAAGCGCGGCCGGCGACCTGTCCAACATGCCTATCCACATGGCCGACATTGGGAGCGACAACTTCGAACAGGAGTTTACGATCGACCTGATCCAGACCGAGGAGGCCGAGGTCCGGGAGATCGACGAGGCCCTGGCCCGCATCGAGGGCGGCACGTATGGTGAGTGCGGCAGTTGCGGCAAGCGCATCCCCAAAGAGCGGCTCAGAGTCATCCCTTACACCACCATGTGTGTGAGCTGCAAATCGAACGAAGAGGTGGCCGCGGGCGGCCGGTAGCCGCCAGCGGGGGCCGACAACACGACCGAAACCCACGTCCCTGGCACGCGAGGCCGCATCTTGATTCGGCGAGAAAGCCGGCGCACGAACCTCATCTTCGCGGCCATCGTTGTGGCCGGGCTTGCCGTTGATCTATCGACCAAGAGCTACGTCAAGTCCCGCTGCCGCAAGACGCAGTTCCACTCCACCTGCGTGGTCGTCATCCCAGGGTGCTTCAGTATCTCGTTCAGAGAGAACTCCGGCGGCGTCTTCGGCATTGGGCAGGGCAAGGCGGCCCTTTTCGTTGCGTTTACGGTCGTCGCGCTTGGCGTGCTCACGTGGCTGTTCCTCACCACCGACCGCTCGCAGCCGCACCTGAACATCGGACTTGCGCTCATCACCGCCGGGGCCATGGGCAACCTGTACGACCGCGTGTTCAACGCGGGGAAAGTGCGCGACTTCATCGACTGGTACATCGGCCGCTATCACTGGTACACGTTCAACATCGCGGACGCGTGCATTTGCGTCGGCGTGGGGCTGCTGATGCTGGATATCCTGCTGTCCAAGCCGCATGACTCGGACGCAGCGGAGCAGGCCGAGGAAGCGGCCAGCTAGTGTCGCGTCCCGCAAGTTCGTATGCCTATCTGAGTCGGTGGGGCTGTGCTTGGAGACCCGCGTCGTGCGATTGGCCAAACGCACTCCCACAACGCCACAGGGGGCGCAATTGTGCGCAAACCCCGAACGGGGTTTGACAACAGAGCCCAGGGTTGCCGCAGAATGCGGCTACCCTGGGTGCACGACCGCAAAACGATTGAACGCCGAAGGCGTTCCACAAGAATGTGGGATACGATGCAAGGCCATCCGCGTAGAACCCGTTCGGAGGGGGGCGTGCGATGTCGCCGAAGCTCCTTGCGCCTTGGAAACGCGAACTCCTGTGAAACCCCATTCGGGGTTTTGGCTGGTCGGGTGGGCCTGGGTTTCCCAGGGTTGCGCTACGCTTAACCCTGGGCTTTGGGGTATAACGCCTACGGCGTAGCGACATGAGGCGCCGGACCCCGGGCAAGGGATACATCCACCGAGAGTCGCGGCAGACAGAATTGGCAGGCATTGCCCAACCTGTGCGCCGGATTGGGTAAACGAACTTGCGGGACGCGACACTCGTGTCGTGTCACGGTTGAGGTGTCGACTGCGACGCCACCGCTGTGCGAGCGTGGGAGCAGCCCGCTCGTCGTGGCGACCGTAAGGGCGCTCTCTGCTCCGATGGCGAATCGCCACCCGAGCAGAGCAGAAGGCCCTTACGGGCCTACTACGAGCGCAACGGAGCCCGGCGGCAATCCCCCTGCACGCGCTGCCACGCACGCCAGAGGAGGCCTCATCCGCAGGGGCGCGAGCAGTGCAACAGCGCAAGCATGGCATGGCACTAGGCGCCGCCGCGGGCGGCCATCGTCTTGGGTCGCGAGAGGGAGCGTGCACCGCGCCACGGCATGTATCCTCCCAACCATCATAGGCGGCGAATCCGCCCGAAGCCTTGCGGGGGGGGGCGACCACATGAGCCGAGGACGCAACGCGTCCGGCGTCGTATCCCGCGAAGCGTGCTCAGCCGCCGGCACTCTTGCATTATTGGCAGGCTGTGGTATACTCTTGCCTTTGCTGACGGCGGCGTAGCTCAGTTG
>JAJRTI010000289.1 GCA_024278415.1 Planctomycetota bacterium
CCCGCAAGGGGCGACAGTACCGTGCGAACGTGGCATACTGTCGCCTCTACGAGGCTTTGGCGCCGTTGCCTGTTGCTTACCCAAGGCTCACGCCTTGGGCTATTCACTGTCGCCCCGTTGGGGCTTCCGAAGGCCATCCAATGCTTAAGTTCGCACCATTAGGGACGAGCCCCGTGCTGGCGGACGGCTCTGGCACAACCGAATGCGTTCACGCTTTGCCATAGCATGGCCCTAACCTCCTCTGCCTCTATGCGCATCCTCCTCATCAACCCACCCAAGCTCAACGCGATCCACTCGGAAGCGCCGGCGGTCGTGCGCGAAGAGGGGGGGAAATACCCCGCGCTCGGGCTGATGCACATCGAGGCCTACCTGCGCCGGCATTGTGATTTCGACGTGGAGCTGCTCGACGCGGACGCGGCGAACTTGGACTACGCGGCGTTGGCGGAACGGGTGCGCAAGTTCGGGCCGGACCTCGTGGGCGTGACCGCGCTCACGCACGGGCTGGTCGACGTCGTGAAGACGGTCGAGGCGGTGCGGCAGGCCGCGCCGGCCGTGCGCATCTGCGTGGGCGGGCCGCACGTGAACGCGTTCCCGGAGGAGGCGAAGCGCCTGGATGGTGCGGATTCGCTTGCCGTTGGCGATGGCGAGGAAACGTTGCTCGATCTCGCTCAATGCCTCGATGCGGGCCAGGAGGCGGCCGGTGTGCCCGGTCTCATCGTGCGGCAGGCGGATGGGGGGTGGCGGGCCAGCGCGCCGCGCACGCCCGTGGCTGATTTGGACGCGTTGCCTTTCCCCGACCGCGCCGGCGACCACGCGCGGTTCTACAATGTGATGGGCACGGAGGAGGTGGTCACCACGCTCGTGAGCAGCCGCGGGTGTCCGTTCCGTTGCACGTTTTGTTCGACGCCTCGCGAGCATTACCGGGAGCGCAGCGCCGCGAGCGTGGCCGACGAGATGGCCGCGTGCGTCGAGGGGGGCATCGGCGAGATTTACATTGTGGACGACACGTTCAACGTGCGCGCGGAGCGCGTGCTGGAGATATGCGACCTGTTAATCGAGCGCGGCGTGGATGCGAAGTGGAGCTGCCGCCTGCGCATCGACCGCACCACGCTTGAGTTGCTCGATCGCATGAAGGCGGCCGGCTGCACGCGCGTGCAGTTTGGCGTCGAGACGAGCACCGACGAAGGGCTGGAGCTGTTGGGCAAGGGCATCACGGTCGAGCAGATCCGCCTGGTGGTGGGCTGGGCCAAGCAGGCCGGGCTCCCGTCCGTGGCGTACTTCATGATCGGCTGCCGGCACGAGCGCACGCGCGAGGACGTGCTGCACACGATCGACTTCGCGCGCGAGCTGGACACGGACATGGCCATGTTCAACGTGCTGACGCCCATGCCGGGGTCGAAGCTGCACGCGGAGGGCGTGAAGCGGGGCGTGCTGACGGAGGAGTGCTGGCGGCGGTTCTTCGAGGATCCCAAGCCTGACTTCCAGCCGGAAGTGTGGGAGGAGCACCTCTCTCGGACTGAGCTGTACGAACTGCTCGACGTGGCGTACAGGCGGTTCTACTTGCGGCCACGGGCGATTTTGCGTAGGCTATGGGGCTTGCGGAGTTGGCGCCAACTCTCCCGGCAAGCCCGCGCGGGGCTGCGGATGCTGATGGGCGGCGAGTAACACCTTGACCGAATCTCGCGACAACATGTTTTCGGTGTTGTGTCCTACTCCTACTCTTAGTCTTACTCTTAGTCCTACTCCTCTTCCGCGTCCTGTGGCTACGAGTAAGATTAGGAGTAAGACTATGAGTAAGAACTGCGGCGCAGCCCGCCTTTTGGAAAACGGATGACTATGGACCAAGACGGTGCTGTGACGCCTAGGGCTCTTCCGGGGCCGCGTGGCCTCGGCTGGCTGCTGCTGCTGTTTTTCGTGTCCGGCATGAGCGGGCTCATGTACGAGATCGTGTGGCTGCGCAAGCTCACGTTGATCTTCGGCAACACGGCCTTCGCGGTCAGCACGGTGCTCGCGTGCTTCATGGCCGGGCTGGGCTTCGGGAGCCTTTGGTTCGGCCGGATCGTGGAACGCCATCCTCGGCGGGCGGTCATGATCTACGTGTGGCTGGAAGTGGGCATCGGCGTGTACGGCTTGCTGTCGCTCCCGCTGCTGGGCGCGTTCGAGCCGCTCTACATCGCGATCTATCGGTCGCTTGGCGCGGGCTACTATGCCATGAGTCTCGTGCGGCTGGCCTGTGCCTTCGTGGTGCTTCTGCCCGCCACGGTGCTCATGGGCGCAACGCTGCCCGTGCTGTGCCGCCATTTCGTGCGGGACCGCGAGAGCCTGGCGTCGACAGTGGCCAAGTTCTATGGCGCTAATACGCTGGGCGCGATGCTCGGCTGCTTTGCCGCGAGTTTCATCGTGATCGCCGCGGTCGGCGTGAGCGCGACGGTCGTCGTGGCAGCGGCGCTCAACTTCGCCGCGGCGTTGGGGGCCTGGGGCGTCTCACGTTGGGCCGGAACGTCGGAGCAAGACGAGCCGGCCGCGCCCGCGGCAGACGCGCCCATCGCGCGCGCGATCGAGTACCCCCATTGGCGGCCCAGGTGGTTCGTCTTTATCATCGCCATGACCGGTTTCTGCGGCTTGGCGTACGAGGCCTTCTGGACGCGGCTGCTCGGGCACGTGGTCGGGCTGGACGTGCAGGCCTTTGGGCTGATGCTCACGACGCTGCTGCTGGGCATTGGCGTGGGCAGCGCGCTGGTCACGGCCTGTCGCCCGATGCGGGAGAATCCGCTTCCCTTCTTCATCGCGATCGAGATCTTGCTGGGCGCGGCCGCGATGGCCGCGTTGCCGGTGTTCGAGCACATTGGACGGATTTCGTGGGCGATGTACGACGTGGTGGGCATGGCGCACTTGTGGCAACGCACGGTGGTGCAGTTCGGCAAATGCGTGGTGCTCATGCTCGCGCCGTCGGTGCTCATGGGGGCCGCGTTCCCGCTTGCGGCCGCGCTTCACGCGCGCGGCGCGCAGGGGGCCGGCCGTCGGGTAGGCGCGGCGTACGCGGCCAATACGTTCGGCGCCATCGCCGGCTCGCTCGCGTCGGGGTTCATTCTGATGCCGCTGGTGGGAGTGAATGCCAGCCTCATGGGAGTGGGGCTGCTCAACGTGGCGGTGGGGCTCTCGCTGGTGCGGTCCTGCCCGGCGCTGCTCACGGGCTTCCGCGGCCGCGGCCTGCTGCTGCTGCTCGTGTTGATCGCGGCGTGCTCGGTGGTCTACGCTTGGCCCGCGTCAAAGCGTCCGCCGGTATTCAGCAAGAAGGCCGAGCAAGAGGTCAGAATCCGTTGGCAGGGCGAGGATCTATCGGGGTCGGTGACGGTGCTTGAGAATCGGATGAATCCGAGGAATCGCGAGGTCAACATCAACGGCCTCTCCGTCGCCTATACGGACTACGACGATGTGTGCGTGCAGAAGCTCCTGGCGCACCTGCCGCTGCTGCTGCATCCCGCGCCTAAGGACGTGCTCATCATCGGCTTTGGCTCCGGCAGCACGTCCGGCACGACCATGCTGTATCCGGTGCAGACCGAGTGCGTGGAGCTTCAGAAGCTGGAGATGGTGACCGCAAAGTACTTCACCGACTTGAACCACAACGTGCTGAGCAGCGATCGCTTTAAGGTGCATATCGATGACGGCCGCAATTTCCTGCTCATGACCGAAAAGCGGTACGACGTGGTGAGCCGGGACACGTTGACGCCGAAGGAGAGCCAGGATCTGTTCTCAGTCGAGTTTTACGAGTTGTGCAAGGCTCGGCTTCGCCCGGGCGGGATCGTGTGCGGGTTCCTGCCGACAAACATTGTGCCGACGGCCGATTACTTCAAGCTGCTGGTGCGAAGCTTCCTGGCCGCGTTCCCCCATGGGTCCGTGTGGTACATTGGGCCGAACTGTAGCCTGCTGCTGGGCACGGTGGAGCCGCTGCAGATCGACTACAACGAATTGGTGCGGCGCATGGCGATCCCGGGAATCAGGGCGGACTTGGCGAAAATCCGCTATGAGGATCCAGCCGTGTTCCTGTCGCGGCTGATTGCCGCCGGCGACCAACTGAAGGCGTTCGCCGGCCATGGAAGGATCGCCACCGATGACAGGCCGCTCGGTTTCTCGTTTGATGGCACGATGCTTCGCTTCAGCGAGGGCGACGTGCTCACTGAGGATATGCTGCGGTTCAAGGAGCCGGCTGCGAAGTATCTGGTGAACGTGGGCAAGGACAAGGCCGACCGCGCCGCGATCTTGGCGCGTTTGGCGAAGGCCGAGCAAGCCGCGCGGCTTCTGATCGAGGGACGGCAGGCCGCATGGCGCCGGGACTATGGCCGCGCGTTTGCCGCTTTCGAGAAGGCGAGCGCCATTTTCCCAGACGACAGAAGCATCCCCTACCAAGACGGCGCGGCCGCGTGGGAGCTGTGCCAGAACATCATGCGCGCGGGGCCATCGAAGCTACGCGACGCGTTGGCCATGGCTCAGCGCGCCGTCGAGAAAGCCCCGGAACTAGCGGAGCCGTTCGTGGCCATGGGCCAGATCTACGAACGCATGGGCCAGTTCGATAAGGCGCTCGAAGCCTACCGCAAGTCGCTCAAGTACAACCCTGACTTGGTGCCGCCCAAGCGCCGGCTCGAAGCACTCAAGCGGGCCGGATACGGCCGCGGCGGCCAGTAGAGTTCGTAGCGGAACGCCTTCGCTCTCCGACGGGCGGTAGCCGCACAGTAGCCGCATGCGCTAGCATGCGGGCTCTGTCGGATGTGAAGTACAAAGCGGGCTGCGCCCGCAACCCGGGAGCGGATCCCGAAGCCTCGGGATCGCGTTCCGTCTTCACCGTACGGCAATGTAAGCATCGGAATGCGAAGGCATTCCGTCCCCACTGCTTTTCGTCGCGGTTCCTCACGGATAAGGAGCCACGCTTCCTCCAAGACATTGTTTGGAGGAAGACGCGGCTGCGCCGCCGCCCATGTGGAGTGCGTTCCCGCATGTGCGGGAACGCCGCTTTAGCTTTTCGCCTGTGGCTGGCGAACGGCTCGCGCGTGTGCGGATGCAAAGCAGCGCTACGCGCTGCCCGCCAAAGCGCCGTCAAGCCTGCGCACTCCACAACGGAGCGCATCGACAACATGTTGTCGCGAGATTTGCGCTAAGGAGCTAAGCTTTCTCGCAGACTTCGCTGCGAAAAAGGGGCGGCTGCGCTGCCGTCGG